>JBFZCQ010000274.1:0-2566 GCA_041307905.1 Methylotenera sp. | reverse complement strand
AAAAAAAACCCGACGCTACTCTGGATCATATGCACAGCGAATCAACCGTAAGCAATACGCGCACAATGCAAAACAGCGGCTGGCTCACAACCACGCTTGCTGAAGTTAAAAACCGCGCAGATGTAATATTGGCGGTTGGTACTGATATTACCAGCACACACCCGCGGTTTTTTGAAAAACTGGCCTGGAATACAGACAGCCTGTTCGACAAACCAACGCCGGAACTGATTTTTCTGGGAGCAACTGAAGCAAGCGCAAAAATGAATATTGGGCCTAACGGTATAGTTCCGACCATCATCCCCGCTGCCAATGCACAGTTGCCGGAGGTTATTAATGCGCTGAGCACCCTACTTAATGACAAGAAAATAAGCGCCGAGATGGTGGCAGGCATCCCGACCAACAGCTTGATAGCTTTGATAGAAAAATTAAAAACTGCAAAATATGCGGTGATCGTATGGTCAGCCAGTGCCTTAAAAATTCCGCATGCAGAACTTACCATTCAAAGCATTGTGCAGCTGATCAGCAAACTCAATGAAAACACACGTGCAGCTGGACTGCCACTTAACTCCGGTGACGGCGACAGCTCAGTGAATAACGTCAGCACATGGCTTAGCGGTTATCCGACCAGAAGCCGCTTCAATAATGGCATACCTGAGTATGACACTTACCATTTCGCGACAGCAAAGCAACTGGAATACTGTGATGCATTGCTGTGGGTTAGCACGTTCAATCCGCACCCGATTCCCGACACTCAGGTACCTGTTATTGTGATTGGGCACCCGGATACCCAATTCGAATGCATGCCGGAGGTATTTATTCCGGTAGGCATCCCTGGCGTTGACCATAGCGGCCAGATGTTCCGAATGGACAGCTCGATTACACTGCCGCTGAAAAAACTGCGTGAGTCTAATTTACCCAGCCTGAGTGAAGTGATTTACAAACTTGAAAACAGATTAGCAAGTGAGGTTAAAGCATGATTACCTTACTTAAAAACGGCAGAATCTACGACCCGGCGCATGGCAGAGATGGCGTAGCAGCAGATATTTATATCCGTGATGGACGCATTGTTACAAAACCGGCAGACCACGAAAAAATCGATCAGACCTTTGATTTAAGCGGCAAAGTAGTCATGGCCGGTGCGATTGATATGCACAGCCATATTGGTGGTGGAAAAGTCAATATTGCGCGCATGATGCTGCCTGAATATCAGGAAAAGCAGCAGCAGAAACAGGCACAGGAACTAAAAGGTTTGAGTGAACCAGAAGCCCACATCTGCACGCCTCATTGCAGCCACCACGCTACACCAAGCACTACCGATACCGGTTTCCGCTATATCGAAATGGGGTATACCGCAGCGTTTGAGCCTGCGATTTCACCGGTCAATGCCCGTCAGGCACACTTGGAAATGGGTGACACGCCGATGATCGACAAAGGCGGCTACGCCATGCTCGGCAATGATGATTACTTCCTGCGCTTGTTAGCGAATAAAAAGGATCAGAAAGCGATTAACGACTATGTTGCATGGATACTGCATGCAACACAGGCGATTGGCATCAAGGTAGTGAATCCGGGCGGTATCAATGCTTTTAAATTCAACCAGCGCAGACTGAATCTGGACGAAAATAATGTGCATTACCAGGTGAGCCCGCGAGAAATTCTGCAAAGCCTGAGCCGTGCCGTACATGATCTTGGCATCGCAAAGCCGCTACATGTGCACTGTAACAACCTTGGCGCAGCGGGTAACTTTGCAACAACACTGGACACCATGAGTGCTAGCAGCGGTTTACCGATGCATCTCACGCATATTCAGTTCCACAGCTACGGCACCGAGGGCGACAAAAAATTCTCATCAGCCGCAGCGCAAATTGCTGAAGCCTTGAATAAAAACAAACATATCACGGCAGATGTCGGGCAGATTCTGTTCGGGCAGACCGTGACGGCCTCCGGTGACTCCATGATGCAGCACCTGAACGCCAAGCACGCCAACCCTCAAAAATCCGTCATTATGGATATTGAATGCGACGCCGGCTGCGGCGTGCTGCCATTCAAATATCGTGACCAGAATTATGTAAACGCCCTGCAATGGGCGATTGGCCTTGAGTTATTCCTTTCGGTAGAAGACCCTTGGCGCATCTTTTTAACTACCGACCACCCTAACGGCGCGCCATTTACCAGCTACCCGCACCTGATTCGCCTGCTGATGGATAAATCTTTCCGTAACGATGCCTTTGCCAAGCTGAATCTGGACGCACAGGCCATGAGCAACCTGACCAGCTTGGAACGTGAATACAGCTTGTACGAGATCGCCATCATGACTCGTGCTGGCGCCGGTAAGCTGATCGGCCTTAATGACCGCGGGCATTTAGGCATTGGCGCAGCGGCTGATATTACCGTGTATACCGACCAACCAGACCGTGAAGCCATGTTCGCCAAACCCGATTACGTTTTCAAAAACGGCGAACTAGTCGTTAGAAATGGTAGCGTAGTGAAAGTGGTTTGGGGCGTTACCCATACCGCAAAACCGGCATTTGATATTGGCGTGGAAAAAGACCTGAAAGATTATTTC
>JBFZCQ010000273.1:0-4634 GCA_041307905.1 Methylotenera sp. | reverse complement strand
CGACAACGAAGACCTGTCAGTAATGAAATAGTAACCTACGAGCTCAAGACCGATGTTAACGGTCGATTAAATGCTGAAAGTGTTAGATTCCTCGGTGATCGAATGCAATCGGCTATTTCATCAGAGCGTAGCAATATTCTTCCTATTTTGACTTCTGTCTTTCTCGTCCTCATGGTCGGATCAGTTCTTTCAGGCAAGTTACCCTTTACTGTCCTTGTGCTCTATCTAGCTGCCAGTGTAATCACATTTGGTGCTTATGCATTTGATAAATCAGCTGCAAGAAATGATCAATGGCGAACCCAAGAGAGTACTTTGCATTTTCTCGCTTTAGTTGGTGGTTGGCCGGGTGCTTTAGCAGCACAAAGGCTACTTCGTCACAAGTCCAAGAAACAATCTTTTCAATTTGTTTTTTGGGCCACTATTGTCTTTAATTTCAGCGCTCTGGGCTGGCTGTTCACGCCTTCTGGCACCGAAGCGCTCCATTCAATCCTTGGCACTTTATGAGGGATAACCACAATCCATCATAAGGTACTGTACTCACAGCATAATTCCTGATATCAAACGTTGTTGATAGTCCGCTTACATGATTTTGCGGCCATACGCGCTAAATTGGCTACCTGAGAAAACATACCAATTAATCTTTGGAAGCCTGTGCCACAAAGCTGACTTCCAAGAAATATGATTAGGAAATCAACTTAGGCTGATCTATTTATGAAGTTATTTACAGTCAAAATTATCGCAGAATGCAAATGCCAATTTTTAGTCCCCAAAATCAGACTAAACAGCTAATATAACAAACAGATTCGTTATAAATAGTTTTCTTACCAAAACGCACTTAGAACAAAAGGCACCAATTATGAGGCATTCAGAATTCCATCGATCACATCGCATCGGCTGGCTACGCGCCGCCGTTTTGGGTGCTAATGACGGGATTGTCTCTACAGCCAGTCTGGTAATCGGGGTTGCTGCTGCCGGCACATCACATGATGCGATTCTTATCACGGGCGTTGCTGGTCTTGTAGCGGGGGCAATGTCGATGGCAGCTGGAGAATATGTATCCGTCAGCTCACAAGCTGATACGGAATCTGCCGATATTGCACGCGAAACTGAAGAACTCGCCACCCAGCCAGAACATGAATTAGATGAACTCACGGGAATTTATACGGTACGCGGATTAACACCGGAGCTTGCGCGTCAGGTTGCAATACAGCTCACAGCGCATGACGCACTTGGTGCCCATGCTCGTGATGAGCTTGGCATTATAGACACCATGAATGCAAAACCGGTACTGGCAGCATTTGCGTCTGCCGGCACTTTTGCAATTGGCGCGGCACTGCCACTTTTAGTAGTAATTCTGGCTTCCACTAGCAATATCGTTCTTTACGTTGCAGCCACATCGCTTTTCTTTTTAGCAGCTTTGGGTGGGCTGGCTGCACAAGCCGGTGGCGCCAGTGTATTTAAAGGCGCATTCCGTGTTGCGTTCTGGGGTGTGCTTGCGATGATAGCAACTGCTGCTGTTGGCAGCTTGTTTGGAGTAGTTGCAGGATAGCCCCATCATCGGATATTAGATGGAATAGTGATTAAAAAAGCAGCCTAGGCTGCTTTTTTTCTAACGCTTATAAGTTAACACAAATTAAAATGCTGGTTTCACTTTTGCTTCATTGTAATTCTTAACGCCATCAAGAATTTCTTTCTTGGCCTGGTCTACATCACCCCAGCCGTTGATTTTTACCCATTTACCTTTATCGAGATCTTTATAGTGCTCAAAGAAGTGCGAAATCATATCAAGACGTCCTTCAGATACATCTTTGTATGACTTCAGGTGGGAATATAAACCACATACTTTCTCAACTGGCAGCGCAAGCACTTTAGCATCCAGACCGGCTTCATCCTCCATCAGCAGCACACCGATTGGACGACAACGCACCACTACGCCTGGAATCAATGGTACCGGTGTAATCACCAGAACATCTACCGGATCGCCATCAGCAGATAAAGTGTGTGGTACATAGCCATAATTAGCTGGATAATGCATTGCTGTACCCATGAAACGGTCTACAAAAATCGCGCCGCTTTCTTTATCCACTTCATATTTTACTGGGTCTCCTTGCATCGGGATTTCAATGATCACATTAAAATCATTTGGTACATCTTTTCCGGTTGGCACTTTGTTCAATGACATTGCTTATTCCTAAATATAAATTTACTAAATAAATAAACGACTAATTTTGTGGCGCAATTATAGCAAGTCCGCACCAAAGTCATACTAAAAGACTTGTAACAAATTACTAAATGACGATTTCACTGGGCTTCCACTTGTTCACGAATCTGCTCTCGGCAGCTTTGAATAATCCATTTTGGAATGAACAGCAGTGCCAAATACAGCAACACTGGAATAATAACAACTTCATCAAGCTGGCCAATGACTGGAATAAAGTCAGGTATCAGATCAAACGGCAGCAGCAGATACCCAACTGCAAAGCCTAAAAACAATTTAGCAATCCACGGCGTCTGCGGATGTTTCAGAACCAGCCGATATAACGCAAACTCCTGTTTCAGCTGCCGCCCCAGCGACTTGAGCTTATTGATCACAACAGACACTGCCTGCAATCCTTTACCGGCTTAACTTATACTCAAGGGCTTACCCGTCAAACGCTCAAACGCTTCCATATATTTTTCACTGGTTTTTGCAGCGACATCATCAGGTAAAACCGGTGCCGGCGGCGTTTTGTTCCAGCCGCTTGCTTCCAGCCAATCGCGCACATATTGCTTATCGTAACTCGGCGGATTTTTACCTACGGCATAACTTTCAGCAGGCCAGAAACGTGAAGAGTCCGGTGTCAAAACTTCATCCATCACATGTAGCACGCCGTTTTCATCCAGACCAAATTCAAATTTGGTATCAGCGATAATGATGCCGCAAGTAAGTGCGTACTCCGCCGCCTGACTATACAGGGCAATCGCTACTTTAGCCACTTGTGCGGCCATATCTTTTCCGATTAAAGCAGCACACTCATCCAGGCTGATATTTTCATCATGCTCACCTACCGCAGCCTTGCTTGATGGTGTAAAGATCGGCTCAGGTAATTTTGAGGCTTCCTGCAGACCCGCAGGCAATCGAATACTGCATACGGTACCTTTAGCTTTGTATTCTTTCCAGCCACTGCCAACTAGATAACCGCGCACAATTGCTTCAATCGGCAACGCTTTCAGCTTTTTAACCACAACAGAGCGATTAATCAACTGTGACTTCTCAGCTAAATCGGTCACTACGCTAACAGGGTCAATACCGGTCAGATGATTTGGCACTACATTCTGAAGTTTTTCAAACCAGAAATTAGCCATCTGTGTCAGCATCGCGCCTTTGTTAGCAATACCTGTAGGCAAAATGACATCAAATGCGGATAGACGGTCTGTGCTGACTAACAGCATGGTATTGGCATCAATATCGTAGATATCGCGCACTTTACCCTGATGGATGCGTTTCAGGCTTTTGATGCTGGTTTCTAAGAGTGGTTTATTCATGGATGTATGATATTCGCTGAATTAATCGGTAATCGGATTGGTTGTTATCTCGAATCGTACTATTATAAAGTGCAAGCAGATCTTTATCTATTTTTTTGCGACATGCCTGAACCCAAAGGCTGATAATGGCAACTTAGGCTCCCGGTCTGTTCTCACCGATTTTAATAATTTTCAAGGTATTGGTGCCTCCCGGACTGCCTATCGGCTCACCAAATGTCAGCAATATGAGATCCCCGGCAAGCACAACCCTTTGATGCAATAAAACCTGCTCCATTTCCTGCAGAATTTCATCTCGATTTTTACTGGCCTGCTCAATCGGATACGGATATACACCGCGGTGCAGCGTTAGCTTTCTACGAGCAAATTTATCGGGTGACAATGCATAAATCGGCACTTCGGCATCCGCACGCGATAGCCACTGTGCTGCATTACCCGATTGCGTCAGTGCGGCAATGGCTTTTACTTTCAAATGCTGTGCAGTGTAAATTGCGGCAGCGGCTATCGCCTCATCGGTTTTAATGAACACCTGATCAAGCTTTTGCGCATGATGCACACTGAAATACTCTTTTTCCGCTTCAATCACCACACGGTGAACCGCCTCTATAGTTTCCAATGGATACTGGCCTGAAGCAGTTTCTGCTGAAAGCATCACGGCATCTGTACCGTCCAGCACCGCATTAGCAACATCGGAAACTTCTGCCCGGGTTGGAATCGGACTAGAAATCATGGATTCCATCATCTGCGTTGCAGTGATCACCAGCTTGTTATGCGCGCGCGCCATACGTATCATGCGCTTCTGTAAACCTGGCACTGCAGCATCACCGACTTCAACACCCAAATCACCGCGCGCCACCATGATTGCATCTGAAGCTTCAATAATGGCTTCCAGCTCTTGAATCGCCTCTGCACGCTCAATCTTGGCAATAATGCTTGCAGCACCTCCGGCCTTCTTCACAAGTGTACGCGCCAACTCAATATCTTCTGCAGATTTTGGAAATGAGATCGCGATATAGTCCGCCTCGAGCGCTACCGCTGTTTTAATATCTTCACGGTCTTTTTTGGTCAAGGCTTCTGCCGACAAACAACATCCATGACGATTGATACCTTTA
>JBFZCQ010000272.1:0-3978 GCA_041307905.1 Methylotenera sp. | reverse complement strand
TAAATTCATTCTAGCTACCACTGATCCGCAAAAAGTACCAGTGACTGTATTATCACGCTGTCTGCAATTTAATCTGCGGCAGATGGCTGGTACGTCAATCATCGGCCATTTACAGAACATTCTCAGTCAGGAAAATATTCAATTTGAACCAACTGCGCTGCATCTAATTTCACGTGCAGCAGCCGGCAGTATGCGCGATGCGCTTTCACTTACGGATCAAGCTATCGCTTATGGCGGTCAGACCGTGAATGAAGCTGAAGTACGTGCAATGCTGGGTGCGATTGACCAAAGCTACCTGTACCAGCTATTAGAAGCACTACTTGCCAACGATGGCAGCAGTGTCATCAATCAAGCCAAGCTGATGGAAGAACGCAGTATTTCATTTGAAGCTGCGCTTAATGATTTTGCGCAGCTACTACATCAGATAGCAATTGCGCAGACCGTACCTGAAAGTGTGGCAAACGACTTGCCCGAGCGTGAGGTTTTATTATCACTGGCGCAACAAATCTCACCTGAAACCTTGCAGCTTTACTACCAAATTGCTCTATTAGGTCGTCGCGATATTGGCTTGGCACCTGATGAATATGCCGGCTTTACCATGAGCTTGCTACGCATGCTGGCATTCACACCAAATGAAGCTAACACTACAGCTAGTGCTAACAAACCAGTGCAAACAGCGCCTGCAGCACAGCGTCCAGTTCCAGCCGACAATCCGACAGTCAATACAGCAATCAGACCAACAGCAGTTACTACCATAGCTGAATCAGCTGAAAAACCAGCCACACCGGTTGAAAAAATTAAGCAGCAAATGCCTGTAGAGGTACAATTTCAGACCGAGGCTGTAGCACCCTCGGAATTCAGTACCGAACAAGGCCGAAGTAACTTCAATGGCAACTGGCGCGCTCTGGTTGATGAATTAAAGTTAGGTCTCGCACGCGAGTTGGCAAAACATTGTGAACTGGTCACTTATGATGAAAACAGCATTTCACTGAGCGTGCCCGAGGCACAAAAACATTTAGTTTCTCCGAACTATCAGGAAAAATTAGGCACTGCCATTACCCAGTATTTCGGTAAAAAGATTAAACTGCAATTCAGCATCGGCGGTACCGGCAACACGCCAGCCAAGCAAATTTCTCAGGAAAAAGCGCAGGCACAAGCCAATGCAGAAAGTGCAATAGAGGAAGATGGCTTTGTACAGGCTCTCATCAATGATTTTGGCGCCACCATTATTCCTAATTCAATCAAACCAGTTTAATCACTGTAGATTTTAATTTCTATCAATATTTAAGCATTAATTAAGGAGATACATATGATGAAAGGCGGCATGGGTAATTTGATGAAGCAAGCCCAGCAAATGCAGGCAAATATGCAAAAGGCACAGGAAGAACTGGCTAATATTGAGGTTGAAGGTATTGCAGCCAACGGTCTGGTGAAAGTGCAAATGACTTGTAAAAACGAATTAAAACGCGTGACCCTTGATGACAGATTGATGGATGATAAAGAAACGCTGGAAGACCTGTTAGTGATTGCCTTAAAAGACGCAACTGCCAAAGCAGAAGCGACTTCTTCTGCTCGTCTTTCCAGCTTTATGCCTGCTGGTATGAAGCTGCCGTTCTAATTGCACATTGATTAAAAGCAATCGGTATCAGAAACGATGAAAAACCCGCCAGCACTTGAACAGCTAATCGAAAGCCTGCGCTGCCTGCCCGGTGTTGGCCCAAAGTCTGCGCAGCGTATGGCCTATTACCTGCTGCAGCGCGATAGAAATGGCGCAAGCGGCTTGGCACTGTCGCTGGATAATGCGTTACAAGTGGTTGACCACTGCAGGCTATGCAATACTTTCAGCGAGCAGCCTATATGTCCGCTGTGCGAATCAGCACAGCGCGATAATACCCTGCTTTGCGTCGTAGAAATGCCTACCGATCTGATGATGCTTGAAAGCACACATGCTTACTCCGGCATGTATTTTGTGCTGATGGGGCGCCTATCCCCTCTCGATGGCGTTGGCCCTAGAGAAATTCATTTAGACAAGCTGCTGAAACGTGCACAGGACGGCATTGTGCAGGAAGTGATACTGGCTACAAATTACACCGTAGAGGGCGATGCAACCGCGCATTACATCAGCGAATTGCTGCGTGCGCGTGGTATTAAAGTGAGCCGCATTGCGCGTGGCATGCCGATGGGCGGTGAAATCGAGTACGTAGATACCGGCACGCTGGCACAGGCTATGCTGGAGCGCCGCAGTGTCTAAATTATATATCAGTTTAATAAACTAGCAACAGGTAATAGCGCACCAAGCCAAACACTGCACACAAGGCTACCAACTTAATAATACTCAGGTTTTTTTTCACCAGCAGCCATAAAGATAAAATAGCCAACCCTACAGTTGTTATATCAAGATTATCGTATGACGCATCAGGGAAGAAAACATGCTGCGCAAAAAATAGCGCCAGACTTAAGATTACTCCTACCACCGCGGCAGTTATACCGGTTAGAGGAGCTGATAACCTCAGGTTATTTTGTGTAGATTCAATCAGTGGTGCGCCGATAAATATAAACATGAATGACGGCAGAAACTTAAAAAACGTGACAACTAACGACGCTACAACCCCTGATAGCAAAAGGCTGTCGCTACCAAATACCGACTGCGACCATCCGCCAACAAAGCCAACAAAAGCCACCACCATAATTAATGGGCCGGGCGTAGTTTCACCAAGTGCCAGGCCGTCTATCATCTGGTGCGGTGTAAGCCAGTGGTAATGCTCGACCGCACCCTGATATAAATAAGGCAGCACCGCGTAAGCCCCGCCAAACGTGAGCAAAGCAGCCTTGGTGAAAAACCAACCCATTTGTGTTAACAAAGACTGCCAGCCATAAGTCAGAGCAAGCGAAACAATCGCCGTACCCCAGATACCAATACCCACCAACAGCCATTTCAGCATTTTCTGAAAGCTGAATTTTGCATGCAATGGCGCCGGCGTGTCATCGTCAATAATCGACTTACTATGCTTTTTGTGGCTGGATGCGTGCGCCTTCATGACATTTAATTGGTTTGGAAAGTAATGATGTGCCAAAGAGCCAATTAAAGCCGCTGAGATAATCACAAACGGAAAAGGTAGATGTAGAAACGTAATTGCAACAAAAGCCAGCAAGGCAATGCACCACAGCAGCTTGTTTTTAAGCATACGAGAGCCAATGCGATAAGCAGCAAACAGTACAATTGCCACTACCGCAGGTTTTACACCAGCAAGCATGGCGGCCACTTGCGGCAGATCGCCAAAGCGCATATAGACCCAGCTTAATACAATCAGAATCAGCAGTGATGGCAGCACGAACAAGCTGCCAGCAATCAGACCACCCCATGTACGGTGCATGAGCCAACCAATATAGGTCGCTAATTGCTGCGCTTCAGGTCCCGGCAATATCATGCAATAGTTCAGTGCATGCAAAAAACGTTTGTCAGAAATCCAGCGTTTTTTATCAACCAGATCATGATGCATCATCGCAATTTGCCCGGCTGGCCCACCAAAACTTAAAAGTCCGAGCTTGAGCCAGTAACCGGTTGCTTCACGTAACGACGGCGGCGTTAATACAGCATCTGATGAGTCATCATGATAAATATCAGCCATTAATAAGCTCTAGTAATTCCAAAGGCGCATTTACAAATAGATCAGCACCCCACTCTTGTGGACGATCTTCAGCACCCAAATAACCATACATGGCAACAACGGTTTGCATGCCGGCAGCTTTACCTGCCAGAATATCACGCTCAGCATCACCTACATACCAGCAACGCTGCGGATCCACACCAGCCTGCTCGCAGGCAAGAAACAAAGTGTCCGGGTGCGGCTTAGGTCTCGGTGCATCATCGCCGCTTACTACGCAGGCTGCACGCTCCAGCAAGCCAATATTCTCCAACAAGGGCTGCGTAAAACGGCGAGGCTTATTTGTCACCACCCCCCAAGGCACCGTCTTTTC
>JBFZCQ010000271.1:0-3383 GCA_041307905.1 Methylotenera sp. | reverse complement strand
AAACCACGATGCACACCTGCAAAAAGTGTTGTGTTTTGCAAACCATTCCATGCCACGCCAAAGCCTGGTAGCACTTTGGTTTGAGAAACGGAATACTTAAGTCCAGCATTGTCACCATCTGCTAAGGTACCATCAGAACCAATATTGGCACCATCGGCTACATAAATCTGTTTATCTAACTTAACTCGCTCAACACGTACACCAGGAGTAAATGACCAGTCATTTACATTAAATGTATTTTGCGCATAATAAGATTGAGCTTGGACTTGATGGTCAATTTTCTCCCTCAATTCCCCATTAATTTTTGCCCAACTTAAACTTTGTCCTGCGCCACCATCAGCACCGTATTGTTTACGATTGATATCCTCCCAATGTAAGCGCATACCTACAACCAAATCACTATCAATACCGAACATGTTGTGCTGCAAATCCAAACGTGGCTCTATACCGTAAAAAGTATATTGCCTTGGTCTATGACGACCACCACAGTTATCTGGATTAACGTCGCCATTAAGAATGGAAAGTGTTGAAAGTCGTCTAGCGGCTTCTCCAGTACATTCAATGCCATCACCTCTTAACTGCCCATAACCGACACGTGTGTTTCCGTTGATATCATTACCAGTAGATACTGTGTTATGCACTTGACGGAATGATGCACGATTGATGTCTGAATAATAAGCTTGCGTTGAGAGTTTTGCCTTGTCGTTAATTGACCAGATATGTTTCAGCTGTGCTGTGTCGCGCTTCTGGTTAAACTCATCATTACCGCCTGTGACCGCTTGGTATTTATCTTGATTCCATTCAGTTAAGCCCAAGCCAGTTTCTGAGTAGTTTGAACCTTCACGGAAGGTACTTACTTTTGCGACCAAGGTATGATTTGGTGTTAAATCGATTTCACCTTTTAAGGTGTATTCTTCAATGTCAAATTTATGATTATCACGAACGCCGTCACCTTTTCTCTTAATCGCGTCAATCATAAAGCCGCCACGCTCATTACCTGTACCAGCGTTTATATGTGCGCTTCTGAAGTCATCAGTGCCTACCATTGCTGTCACGCGACCTGCAAAGCCATTACGTGGCACAGGTTTAGTAACAAAGTTAATCATGCCACCCATGGTTTGTGGACCATAAAGAATTTGACCGGACCCTTTTACAACCTCGATGCGATCAACGCGATCTAAAGGGGTGGAGTAATGTGCAGATGGATCACCATATGGAGCAAAGAAAATCGGCATGCCGTCTTCCATCAGCAGCGTGCGTGATGAGCGGCGTGGGTTCATACCGCGGATGCCAATGTTTAAATTCAAGCTCATTGAATCTTCACCAACGATATTGATACCAGGTACATTGTTCAATGCTTCTTTTATAGACAAAGGACGACGCTCTTCTAGCGCTTCTTGATCTACAACGTTAAACGAACCTGGTACAGCTTCCAACTTCTCAGGAAGAATACCTTTAACAGTCACTGCATCAAGTTTAATTTTCCCAGCATCTGCTGTGCTATCTTCTGCATATGCATGCGCAGATGCACCGGCAAACGCCAGCATGACTGCGGTAGCAGTAAGTTTTCTCATAGGTTTTTTCATATACTTTTTACATCCAATAAAATTCAAAAAAGCTATTTGTAGCTTCATTGGTACGAGCCAAAACCATGCCAATAATTTATATTTAAATTAACATATTGATTTATTTAGTTATTTTATAAATTATTTTATTTGTAATGATTCAGGATTGGTTGTAAAAAACCGATTGGTGGTTAATATGGAACAAAAAAATTAAGGTTTTTTATCGGATTTGCTAAAAAAGTTAGGCTGAAAATTTTAATAATTTACTATTACTGGTTTGATTGGAACATCTGGTTTTTAAAATAGGATATTAGGAAGCTAAAGCGCTTTTGTTAAGTTTTGATTAAGGTTGGTCTTCTAAAATTAAATTGTCTGTTAATTATTAAGGAGACTCTAATGAAAAATACTTTAAAAACTGCTGTGGTTCTATTCGGCATTGCGCTGGTCTTAAATGTATCATCTGTTAATGCTGATGATGATGAACAGGAAATAGCCGCTATTACCAAAGAGTTTGGATTGATTACACTGGATCAGGCGAGATTAAAAGCTTTAGCGGCAAAGCCAGGTGTTGTTACAGATGCAGATCTGGATGATCGTGATTTTGGAAAAGGCTGGGATTACGAGTTTGAGATTGTAGATGCCGATGGGCGGGAATGGGAGGTTGATATTGACGCAAAAACTGGTGCTGTAGGTAAAGTTCGGCGTGACTGGTTTTAGATGAGAATTGGGTCGTAAACACTTCTATTATTATTTGAAATTATAAATGATAAATACGGCGCTTATCAGCGCCGTATTTATATGTTTATGATCAGACTTAAAAGTCGAAAAGCTCGCTTAAGAAGCTTTCTTTCTTTTTATTTTTGTAGTACTTGTCGCCATTTGATGCTTCATAAGCACTTTGTTTGTAAGAATGATCGTCATTTGGTTTAGCCTGAACAGTTGGTTGGCTACTCTTGTCTATTATCTTATCCAGTTAACCACGGTCTAGCCAGATACCCCTGCAGGTAAGCATGCAGAAATAGAGCGAGTTAATGCCATAGCAAACTAACAGCAATAGCTTAAGCGAAATAGTTAATCTTCTATTCTAAAGCCTACTTTAATCGTTACTTGGAAGTGAGCAACTTTTCCATCAACAATATGACCGCGCGTTTCAACCACCTCAAACCAATTAAGATGTTTTAATGTAAGTGCGGCTTTGGCGATTGCACTTTGAATTGCATCATCCGAGCTAACGGGTGACGAACCAACCAGTTCAATCACTTTATAAGTATGTGCTGACATATATTCTCCAATGCGTTTATCAATTTTAATATCACTATAATAGTGCTAATCTAAATTTAAACACAGAATATTAAAAATTCGTTGAGAATTTTAATTTAAAACGATAGGCATGAAAAAAGCCCGAAATCTTCGGGCTTTTAAAATTTTAAATCACATTACTTATTTTGTGTTTCAACCATGACCAAAGGTTCGGGAGCAATATCTTCATTCGCCTGTTTTTGCCATGATGCAGCTTTACGAGGTTTACGAGGTTTTTCTTCTTCCACCGCAACTGCAACGATAATGGCATCGGCTTTCGTTTCAACGAGTTGCAATCCTGTAGCCGCCAAGTCTACAGGTTTTGATTCAGGTTTAGCTTTACGTGAACGGGCAGGACGTTTTTTATCTGACTTCACCGATTTTTCAATAGCTACAGAGGTAACATCAGCAGCTTTGCTTGTAGCTTCAGTTTTTACTTCAACCTTTTCTTCGGTAGCAACGTTGCTTGCAGTTGATTTTTTACCAGCACTTTTTGCAGGTCTGGTTTTTTTCGATTCA
>JBFZCQ010000270.1:0-3261 GCA_041307905.1 Methylotenera sp. | reverse complement strand
AAAGAATCGTTGCTCAGCAGGAAGCGCAGTTGCTCATGCTCGCTGCATGACATTCCGGCTGCCTGTTTATTTTTTAATTAATCAGCGCATCACTAAATTTTAAATAAATTGATACTTCAGTCTCTTGAATAACACACCACCTCGAATTGCAATCACTGCAGGAGAGCCGGCAGGCATAGGTCCAGACCTGTGCGTCCTGCTCGCACACAAAGCCTTGAACGCGCAAATAATCATCATCGCAGATCGCGAGATGCTACAGGCTCGTGCTGCACAAATAGGCGTGACAGTAAAAATTCTGCCGTTTAATGAAAACCAGAAACAGCTGCATAACGGCAATGGCACGCTTACGGTTTTACACCGGGCTATAACCAGCACGGCAATTGCTGGCAAACTCAATGCCCAAAACAGCGAATATGTATTGGAAACTCTGAAAACAGCAGCATTAGGCTGCATATCTGACCAGCATAAAATAAAGCTGTTTGATGCCATGGTCACCGCTCCTGTCCATAAAGGTGTTATCAACGATGCCGGCATTTTGTTCAGTGGCCATACCGAATTTCTCGCTGAACTGACCGGTACCAAGCAAGTCGTCATGATGCTGGTCGGTGGCGGCATGCGCGTAGCACTGGCTACCACACACCTGCCATTAAAAGATGTCCCGCAAGCAATTAGCCAGAGCAGCCTTGAAACGACCATACGCATTCTGCATCATGATCTGGTCACCAAGTTTGGCATTGCAAACCCGCGCATTCTGGTGGCTGGACTTAACCCGCATGCAGGTGAAGATGGCTATCTGGGTCGCGAAGAAATTGAGGTCATCAATCCTGTGCTGGAAAAACTGCGTGCAGAAGGCATGAACCTTGTTGGCGCATTACCTGCTGACACCCTATTTGCGAAGCATCATTTAAATAAAGCCGATGCAGTTCTCGCCATGTACCACGACCAAGGCTTGCCCGTGCTCAAACACGCCAGCTTTGGCGAAGGCGTCAATGTAACACTGGGCTTGCCAATTATTCGCACCTCGGTCGATCATGGTACCGCACTGGATCTTGCCGGTAGCGGCAAAATCGAAATTGGCAGCCTGCTGGCTGCTATTGAACTGGCTATAGCGTTAGCCAACAACAAACACTAAAGTACACTCAACATGAAACACGTTGCAAAAAAGCGCTTCGGCCAAAACTTTCTCACTGATCAAGGAGTGATTGATAGCCTGGTATCAGCAATTTCACCCAAGGCAGATGATCTCATGGTTGAAATTGGGCCAGGTCTGGGTGCGCTCACAAAACCGCTATTGCAAAAACTGGATATGCTGCATGTGGTGGAAGTCGACCGCGACATCATCACTTGGATGCAAAAAGAGTACTCAAAAAACAATATCACGATACACAACTCAGATGCGCTAAAATTCGATTTCAGCTCACTTGGCGACAATCTGCGTATAGTGGGCAACTTGCCTTACAACATCTCGACACCCATTCTGTTTCATCTGCTTGACAACGTAAAAGTCATCACTGATATGCACTTCATGCTACAAAAAGAAGTGGTCGAGCGTATGGTAGCTGACCCATCCACTGCGGCTTACGGCAGGCTAAGCGTAATGCTGCAATATCGCTTGCAGATGGAATATCTGTTCACCGTCCCCCCTGAGTCGTTTGATCCGGCACCAAAATTAGAGTCCGCTTTTGTACGTTTCGTACCGCACGCCAAGCTGCCATTTGTTGCAAATGATGAATCGCTGTTTGCAAAAGTTGTGACTGCTGCATTTGGGCAGCGCCGCAAGACACTGCGCAACACGTTGAAAGGCTTGCTTGATGACGATGGTTTTGCCGCGCTTAATATCGATTCACAACAGCGCGCCGAAAATCTTGGTGTTGCCGAGTTCGTTACTATCGCCAATCATTTAAGCGCCATTTAAATTACAGCCATATAAATGCAAAACGCTTAAATTCAAATATAATTTCAAAAAATTCAATACTCAACCTTTTAGGAAAATCTCATGCGTATCATTCTTTTAGGCGCACCAGGCGCTGGCAAAGGCACACAGGCAACTCACCTACGTGAAAAATTCAATATTCCACAAATTTCTACTGGAGATATGCTGCGCGCAGCGGTTAAAGCCGGCACACCACTAGGCCTGGAAGCCAAATCTTTCATGGACTCAGGCGGCTTGGTACCTGATGCTGTGATTATCGGCCTAGTAAGCGAGCGCATTAAAGAAGCTGACTGTGCAAACGGCTTCCTGTTTGACGGCTTTCCTCGCACCATTCCGCAGGCTGAAGCAATGAAAGCAGCAGGTGTAGGCATTGATTACGTGGTTGAAATCGACGTGCCAGATGAAGCCATCGTAGAGCGCATGAGCGGCCGCCGCTCACACCCAGCCAGCGGTCGTACCTACCACGTTAAATTCAACCCCCCCAAAGTGGCAGGTAAGGACGACGTAACCGGTGAAGACCTGGTGCAGCGTGACGACGACAAAGAAGAAACCGTTAAGAAACGTTTAGAGGTTTACCACAGCCAGACTAAACCCTTAGTTAAATACTATAAAGACTGGGCAAGCAGTGGCACACAAGGCGCACCTAAGCATGTATTTGTAAACGGCCTAGGCGACATGAATGTGATTCGCGACAATATTTTTACCGCACTTGCTTAGCTCTATGCTAATGCAGTTCTGTTTTTAATTTAAAACGGCAATTGCTGGGAGAACAATATGCGCCAAAGCTTACATGTTGCTTGTATCGCAGCAGCAATCCTTTCTGGATGTACAACACACAGAATGGGCAATGTGATACCTGCTGAAAATAATTTATACCAAGTTATATCGATTGGCAAAACTGAAGATAAAGCGCTTGCATCTGCACTTTATTCAGCAGAAACCACATGTATGCAAAGGCAATTAAGGCATATCGTTCTAAACCACAAAACTGAATATAAAGGCATTGTTTCGGCTGAGGCAGGCGAAGCCATCGAAAAAGTACTGGATATCATCATTAGTGAGACCGGCAGTAAGACTCCGGATGTTTCTGGAGATAACGATTACCGTACAACGATGCAGTTCAAATGTGAAAGCAAGTAGCAAGCAATGTTGATAGTCGTTACGCCCCTACTGTCGCGCCGATAGCGACAAAGGAGTGAGCTCTTGGTGGACATACCCTTTACGGGTAAAGCAAAATCATTATGCAAGTTTCCAATTGCCGCCCATAATGGTGAGCAGCGCAGGAAACAAGCGGTAGGGGGTATCGTTTTGTTTGGGTACTTTATTTT
>JBFZCQ010000269.1:0-5034 GCA_041307905.1 Methylotenera sp. | reverse complement strand
GAATACTCATTTCAGCATATAAATGCGGGTGACAATATCTTAATTCGCGCAGGCATCGCTTAAAAACAGTAAAATATCGAGAAATGAATTCTTTGAGAGTACAGGCATGATAGTTTTAGGTTTATCTGGTGCGTTGGGACACGATGCTTCGGCAGCAATTCTGGTCGATGGCAAAATTATTGCAGCGGCTGAAGAAGAGCGTTTTATCCGTGATAAACACGCTAAAAATCAGTTCCCTTACGAGGCGGCCAAGTTCTGTATGCAGCAGGCTGGGATTAAACCGGAAAATGTCGATGTCGTGGCGTTCCCTTATGCGGAAATTCCATTGAGCTCCAATGCGCGCTGGCATTATGCCAAACGCCACTGGTATGCCCCGGACCGTGCTTTGGATGCGATTTTTAACGGCAACCGCCGCTTCCGCCGCAACCGTGATAAATCATTGAAGCTGATGGCAGACCTGGGATTAAGTAAGGCTGAATTCGTGCCGGTTGAGCATCATCTTGCGCATGCATCCAGCGCTTATCATCTGAGTGGTTTCAAGGAAAAAACCGCGATTGTCGGTATTGACGGCAAGGGTGAGTACGCAACCACATTCTTCGGCTACGGTGAAAACGGAAAAATCCATAAAATCAAAGAATTTTATGATCCGGATTCTTTGGGCGGCATGTACGGTGCCATTACTGAATACCTTGGTTTCGAAATGCTGGATGGTGAATTCAAGGTAATGGGCATGGCACCTTACGGCGATGCCAGCAAATATGATTTATCCAGACTGGTTACATTTGAAGATGGCGAACTGCGTATTAATACCAAACTGGTGAACGTGGTTGGTTTACGCCGCTACAAAGAGAACGGCAAAGGTTACTATTTCACGCCGGAGCTGATTGAGTGGCTGGGCCCTAAACGTCATGGTGATGAAATTGATGATCCATATATTCATTACGCCGCATCAGTACAGCAGTTGCTGGAAGATGTTGCTTTAAAGATGATTGATTATTATCTGGGCGATATCATTAAAGAAACCGGCCGTATTGCGATGGCAGGTGGTGTTGCACTGAACGTGAAGCTGAATCAGCGCATTATTGCGATGCCGCATGTTAAAGAATTATTTGTACAGCCTGCCTCAGGTGACAACGGCACTTCACTGGGTGCTGCAACTTATGCTGCACATCTAGCAGGCGACACAATTCAAAAAATGGAGCATGCTTATCTGGGGCCTGCATTCACGAGCGAAGAATGTATTGCTGCCTGTGAAGCGCATCCGGCAAAACCTATATTTACGCGTGTGGAAAATGCAGCGCAAAAGGGTGCAGAATTATTAGCAAGCGGTAATCCGTTGGCATGGCTGCAGGGGCGTATGGAGTTTGGGCCTCGTGCATTAGGCTGTCGCAGTATTCTGGGCGATCCGAGCTATCCGGGTGTAGCAGACCGTATCAATGCGCAGATTAAATACCGCGAGCGCTGGCGTCCGTTCTGCCCGAGCATGCTCGATCGGGTTGCGGTAGATATATTGCAGACCGAGCATCCGGCACCATACATGACATTTACCTTTGATGTGGCCGAGCATTGGAAATCAAAAATTCCTGAAGTGGTGCATGAGGATGGTACCGCGCGTGCGCAAGTAGTCACACGTGAGACTAACCCGCGCTATTATGCGCTGATTGAGCATCTTGAGCAGTTGCGTGGCGTGCCGGTAGTGTTGAATACATCACTGAACAGAAGAGGCGAACCGATGATTTGCTCGCCTAAAGATGCGCTGGATATGTTTTATGGCTGTGATCTTGAGTATCTGATGATGGAAGACGTGCTGGTAACTAAAAAATAAATCAGGAAGTAAATTGATCTAGATTAATTACCTGTCTGTTTTCACTAAACAAAAGCCGCCTAACCAGCGGCTTTTGTTTGACGATATGCCTCAGTTTAGCGATAATCGGGGTTAGTGTTTTTTCTTAACTAAGTAAGAAACATCATGTAATAATCATTATGTGATGTCATATTATTTGGTTCCGCTATTGAGTCTGTTATCTGAATAGAGTATCTAAATTATGAAACAATCCCATATAGAAGTTACTGAACGTATCATAGAAAAAAGCCGCCCTACGCGTGCGGCCTATCTGCAGCGTATCGATGATATTGTAAATCGTCCAAGAGGTGCTGATCGACTGGGCTGTGCTAACGTGGCGCACGCGTTCGCGGCAATGCCGGCTAATGACAAGCTGCGAGTTGTAGTAGAAAAAGCGCCAAATATCGGGATTATTACTGCATACAACGATATGCTTTCAGCGCATCAGCCTTATGTAAATTATCCTGACATTATCCGAGATGAAGCAAGTAAGCATGGTGCTACGGTTCAGGTTGCAGGCGGTGTGCCGGCAATGTGTGATGGTATTACCCAGGGTGAGCCCGGCATGGAGCTGTCATTATTCAGTCGCGATACCATTGCGATGGGTACTGCGATCGGTTTATCTCATGACGTGTTTGATGCTGCGCTGTTATTAGGTGTGTGCGACAAGATCGTACCGGGTCTTTTGATCGGCGCTTTGAAATTTGGTCATTTGCCATGCGTATTTGTACCGGCAGGTCCGATGAGTACAGGTATCGACAATACAACAAAATCAAAAGTGCGTGAACAATATGCGCAGGGCAAAGTAGGTCGTCAGGAACTGCTGGAGTCAGAGTCAGCTGCTTATCATGGGCCAGGTACCTGTACTTTTTACGGTACTGCCAACAGTAACCAGATGCTGATGGAAGCCATGGGCTTGCATGTGCCGGGGGCGGCGTTCGTTCATCCTTATGATGGGCTGCGCGAGATGCTCACGCGAGAAGCCGTGAAAATGGTGCTGGCAAATGTTAATGGCAAGAACTTTACGCCGATTGGCATTATGGTTGATGAGCATGTGATTGTGAACGCGATGGTGGCATTATTGGCTACCGGCGGCTCAACCAATCATCTGATTCACTGGGTTGCGATTGCACGCGCAGCGGGCATTATCATCGACTGGACAGATTTCTATCACCTGGCAAAAACCCCGCCATTGCTGGCGAGTGTTTATCCTAACGGCAAGGCCGATGTTAACGAGTTTCAGTCTGCGGGTGGCCCGGCGTTTGTGATTCGTGAATTGATTGAAGCCGGTTATATGTTCCCTGACGTGCTGACAGTTGCACACGGCGGCTTGCGTGAGTACGGTAAGTTGCCGGTAAAAGAAGATAACAAGCTGGTGTGGAAAGATCTGCCGAAAGAAAGCAGCGATGAAACTATCGTGCGTACTGCACAGTTTCCATTCAATGAATCCGGTGGTTTGCGCTTGCTTAAAGGTAACCTCGGCCGCAGCGTGATTAAAATTTCAGCAGTGCCGGAAGACCGTCATATTATTGAAGCACCGGCAATCGTATTTGATGCACAGGAAGAATTGCTGGCTGCTTTTGACCGTGGTGAGCTGGAAAAAGACTTTATTGCTGTTGTGCGTTTCCAGGGTCCTAAAGCCAATGGCATGCCGGAGCTGCACAAACTAACACCGCCGATGGCTGTGTTACAGAACAAAGGTTTTCATGTGGCTATCGTCACTGATGGTCGAATGAGCGGTGCGTCAGGCAAGATTCCTGCTGCCATTCACTTAACACCAGAGGCTTCAGCAGGTGGCCCAATTGCCAAGATACGTGATGGCGACATTATCCGCCTGAATGCAACTGTTGGTATGGTGAACGTGCTGGTAGATGAAGACGAATGGGCTGAACGTGAAGTTGCTGAGTTACCAGACAGTAAACGTAACAGTAACGCACATGGCTTTGGTCGTGAGTTGTTTGGAGGTATGCGTAAAAACGTTCTGTCAGCCGAAGAAGGCGCTGTAACTTGGCTGTAAACTTTGCAAATCAAACGATAACCGCGTTGTTCATTGTACTGTCTGCACTCTCGCGCCTTGTTCTCGTTTGATTATCAAAGTTTACTAGTTTGCTTGAGTCTGGTTTGAACCAATGCTCAGTTGTTATGAATTTTAAAACACAGGATTCTCGTGCAAGCGGGAACTCAATCGAAACAAATTAACATCAATAGGTAGAAAAAATGAGTACATTAGATTTAGCCAACCATGGCCCGGTAATTCCAGTAATCGTGATCAATAGAGTAGAAGATGCTGTGCCTATGGCTGAAGCATTGCTTGAAGGCGGTATCCGTGTGTTGGAAGTCACTTTGCGTACTTCATGCGCATTGGCTGGTATGGAAGAGATTGCCAAGCGTGTTCCTGATGCGATTCTGGGTTCAGGCACTGTGCGTAACCTGAAAGATGCACAAGCTTCTAAAGATGTAGGCTGTCAGTTTGCGGTTAGCCCTGGTTATACCAGTGAGTTGGGCAAATTTGCGCGTCAAATCGGTTTGCCATTGTTACCAGGCGTTTCAACCGGTTCTGAAATCATGATGGCGAATGCCGATGATTATTACTTCCTGAAATTGTTCCCGGCAGTTGCTGTTGGAGGCATCAATTTATTAAAAGGTTTTGCCGGCCCGTTCGCTGATGTGAAATTCTGTCCTACCGGTGGTGTTACAGTAGAAAGCGCTCCACAGTTCCTGGCATTGCCAAACGTAGTGGTATGCGGTGGTACCTGGTTAACTCCAGCTGATGCTGTGGCACGTAAAGACTGGGCGCATATTACTAAATTGGCTAAAGAGGCGAGTGCGATTAAAGCAGCTTAATTACAAGCGTATTTAAGGTACACGTTATAATCAGGCTTTGCTCGCTAGAGTTTATCTAGGAGCAAAGCCTTTTTCGTTATAAGGATGATCGTGCATATTGATCTGACACAATATAAAACATTGGTGCTTGATTGTGATGGCGTTGTATTAAACAGCAATAAAACCAAGGTTAATGCCTATTTTGAAGTTGCCAAGCGTCATGGTGCAACTGACGCGCAGGCACAGGCTTTCGTTGATCATCATGTACAAAAAGGTAGCTTTCCTCGCAATGGCAAAATCGAGTATTACCTTAAAGAAATACTCAAACAGGAAGTGACTAATGAGGTGATGCAGCAGTATATGCAGTC
>JBFZCQ010000268.1:0-10729 GCA_041307905.1 Methylotenera sp. | reverse complement strand
CTCCCAGTAGTTTTGTTTCTACATCATTATTAAGAGTATCTTTGATCCGTTTGGCATGCAGTTCATGCAGGAAGGAGAACCCTTTCCATATGAATGGCGAGGGAGAACTTGTCGTTATCTGTTCTGAATTCAAAACTATTTTTGCCGTAGCTGACGTTGGCCGAGATATTACCCTTTTTAACAGGCTCTGGTGCTTGGGCTACGCTGCTGGCATCTGCCTGATCTATATCTAAATAAGTACTTGCTGCTTTTGTAGTGACTGATTTTTTAGTATTAGCGTTTTGCTTGGATTTTAGCTCTGCTTCTATTTCCGCTTTCAGCGTCGCCTTTAATTGATCCATATCTTCTTTTTTTTCAAAACTTCCGAGCTTGACGCGATTGTTTCCAGGCGAGGCATAAATCTGCTGCGTATCAATGTCAACATATAAATCCAGAGCAAATGCAGGGTTAATTAATATCGATGACGCGATCACCGTTGATAAGGATGTGATGAGTAAGCTGTTTTTGTTCATAATTTCACCGTAAAAATCCAATGGAAATGATAGTTGTCAGTCATTGCGATCCTTTAGTAGGAGGCGCAGGGCAGCACATTCTAAATCAAAGTATATGAAATGGATGCCGTTATATACTTCAAAATTTAATGATATAAAAAATAGAACGATAAGATAATTATCTTATATTTTATTAATTCATAATGTGTCGTTATCATGACATATACAAACATATCGACTTTGCATGAGTGACTGCGCATGTACATGTGGTGTTAAAGATTGAGCCAATATTGCGATTGATAGTGCAAACTCGGGTTTTTAGTTTGGCTGACATGCTCATGCAAGCTAGCCTTCACTCTAGTGAGGTTTTTATGAATTTTGGCTATGTAGCTACTGTGATCACGTATCCATATAAAGGCCTCTTTAACAGAGGTTCGGATAGTTATAGGATAAGGGCTGCTCCGGTTATTAAAAGACAAAATGACAGATTTATAAGCTCTAATTCTGTTGGCATTGTCATAACAGACTTTTAAAAAGAGCCCTATTACGAATACATGAAAAAATATAAAAAGCACCTGATATGGTGTGCCTTGTTGTTGGTGGCATTAGTGGTGATTTATTTACTGCGGCTGGAAGCAATAGGCTGGTACTTTTGGCACAATTCTCAATCTATTTCTGAAAAACACGCACTGAATCTAAAAAACTATCGTGTAGAGATTGATGCTTTAAAAATCAAGGGTATTGAAAACGCATCAGAGCTCACTTACGACTCGAATACAAACACTCTTTTTACGGTACTGAATAAGGAAAATAAGATTGTTGAACTCAGTCTCGCAGGTAAAGTGCTAAGAGTCGTGGACGTTGAAGGTGTAAATGACATGGAATGGATCACTTACATTGACAATAATCGATTCGTAATTGCATATGAACATGACAGCCGTCTGATACTGATTAATCTGGCGCCGAATGTAACTGAATTAAATGTTAAAGATTCTCCAAAAATCAGACTAGGGATTAACGAAAACAGCAATAAAAATCTTGAAGGTGTTTCGTGGGATGATCGGCAGCAAAAGATGCTTGTAGTAAAAGAACGTGACCCAAAATATGTAATCTCGGTAAAGGGTTTTGTGAATGCATCAAAAAGTGAGGTGTTAGATTTAGAAATTGAAAGTCTGCACAAATACGACCATATGCTTGCGTGGGCGATGCGTGATCTATCGGCCGTAAAATATCTCAGCAAATCGGGACATACACTCCTGCTCAGTGATGAGTCAAAACTGGTTAAGGAGTTTGACGAGAATGCCAAGCCACTTGGTGCAATGGCTTTATGGGCCGGATTTCACGGACTGCGTAACAATATTCCACAGGCAGAAGGGATCACTATTGATAGCAATGACAACATTTACATTATTAGCGAGCCTAATCTCTTTTATGTTTTCAAGCCCAAAATAAATTGACTTATATTTGAACACTTTTAGATTGAATGACTTACGCCTTTGTTGATATGGATGCAGACCGTGCCCATGACAAGCAGACTGAGCTTAGCGCGGTTATCAACTACTTTATGGAAGGTCACTTTAACAAACTAAGTCTGCAACTCAGCAGGCTGTCTGTAGAGGACCCTATTAAACTCGAAAAAGACACTGAAAATAGGTTTTGGGCACAATGGGATTTGTCTTTCTAATTTTTAACTGGCAAGCTTAATTTAAATAATTCGGAAAAAAGATTGACGCTAAAATAGAGCAGAGGACTCATAGTTCGTTGGTACTTTGTTCGACTGGCAGAGGGGCCACAATTTAAAAGACTCAAGGTTATAACGCCTTTGGTCTCTTTTATTCCAGAGTGTAAATTTAATGAAAAGTTTCAATTAAACAGATTTGCTGGTTGAAGTGCATAAGTTTGCCGTTAAATTGTTTCACATGGTTACCAAAAACACAAAAGGATAAAACTTAATAATGAACCACAATCAACAAAAATCCATCCTCACTATTGCCTTATTTGCAGCCTTTGCAGACGGTAAAAAAGACGACCGTGAACGCGAGCAAATTCGGCAGTTGGCTGAATCGCTCGGCAACGAAACTGGTGCTCAGGATATTGCAAAACTTTATCAGGACGTACTGCTCAAACGTGTCAGTGTGAATAGCGCAGCAGCATTGCTTGACGACCATAATCACCGCCAGCTTGCCTATGAGATGGCTGTTTGTGTGTGTGATACAGATGGCATACTAACTGCAGCTGAACGAATATTCTTAGATGAGTTGAGAGTAGCACTTGGGCTAAGTGCCGAGCAAACCGAGCAGATAGAGCATGAAGCAGGCGAGCTTGCGCAATTGATTGATGATCCTACAATGCCTGCGAGCACTGCGCCACTTTCATCGGCGGATAAAACCTCAGTAGATAGAACTTCAAGTGAGCAAGTGGTTGCCACAGTGGCAAACGTATCGGATGCCGAACTTGATAAAACCATTCTAAATTATTCGATTCTGAATGGTGCTCTGGAGCTATTGCCCCAGTCTTGGGCGTCCATGGCTATTATCCCCTTGCAGATTAAAATGGTGTACCGCATAGGTAAGGCGCACGGCGTTGAGCTTGATACGGGTCATATTAAAGAGTTTATTGCCGCCGCTGGCGTTGGTCTAACCTCACAGTATCTTGAGCAGTTCGGTCGTAAACTGCTAGGCGGACTGTTAGGTAAAATGGCAGGTAAAACGGTAGGCAAGATTGGCGGCACTGCCACCGGCATGGCATTCTCTTTTGCGACTACTTATGCGCTGGGTCAAGTTGCAAAACGCTACTATGCTGGCGGACGTGTCATGAACAGCGGCATTTTACGCGACACATTCCAAAACCTGCTCGGGCCAGCCAAGCAATTGCAGACGCAATATTTACCACAAATCCAGCAGAAAGCCAGTACGCTGGATGTTACGCAGGTCATGTCCATGGTGCGTGGAGCTTAAGCAAACAGTTAAAAGCCTTTGCGCAAGTGCCAAGATTAGCCATAACTACCTTGCGCATCAATAACTGCTTTGATCTTATTGACCAGCGATGAATCATTCTGTTGCTTATGCAGCGCTTTACGTTGATTTATGCGTGTTCAAGAATGCCATCTCAGTAAAATCATGAAGCACTCAGAGCTAGTTTAATTGTTGCAGAAGCTTAACCACAATCGAGAAATAAGCGTCACCTTTATTGTGCAGTTTGATTAAGGATTCAATATCCACATCAAATTCGGTAACGCTCTTTTTTACAGTTAATTGTCACATTGGACTAAGGCTAACTCATATGTTTAGAGAAAATGTGTATGGTTTATTTGGCGCCAGAATCTTTCTTATCAGACTCTTCTTTATCGTCAGATTCCTCTGTGTCTTCTAGGACTTCACCTGTAGCAGCGTCACATTCCACTTCCCAATTTTTCCCGTCTTTGCCCTGAACATCCACGTCAATAATAGTTTTACCATCTTCTAGCTCAACTTCAACTTCAGTAATTGCGCCTGGGTGTCGCTCCAGCGCAACCTTGATACATTGATTCAATGTTGCGTTATGCCCATCATGATTGATGATTTTGAGTTCTTCTTTGTGATAGTCAACATGCTCGGAATAAGCAGGTGAACTAGCCAAAATACCTGTACTGATTATTGCGATGAGCGCAGCGATTTTTTTCATGATTAACTCCTGTTTAAAAGTAATGTAATTTAAATCTCAATTCGTAAGGCATTTTATAACATGTTAATTATATGCATCCTAGACTTAGTAATGACTATTAAATACAAGCGAGTAATGGCAATAAAAAAGGAAGCCTAAGCTCCCTATATGAATTCCGTTAAGGAATTATTTGTTCATTACGTACATAGTTACTTCGAAACCGAAACGCATTTCAGTAGCTGCTGGTGTAGTCCACATAATAATCTCCTTTAATTAAACTCAACGAGTTGTTTGTTGATATATTTATCTTACGCCGTCAACAAAAACGAGCACTATTGTTGTTCATGAATGCAGCATCAGTAAAATCATGAACAACTAGTGATGTTAACTACACTGATTGTTGTGACAATAATCAGTTCACCAGTAGCTTTCATCTAGGTAAAATTTAACGAAGTATGTCAGTTTTTTTTACTAGTTCGAGAACTGATCCAACTTCCATTTTATGGAAAATAGCTGCCCTATGAGTCTTGATGGTATTCACTGTTACATTCAGGGCCTCTGCAATTTCACGATTTTTCTTTCCGCTCACAATTAACCAGAAGACTTCACGTTGCGTAGTTGTGAGCGACTCATAGCGGCCACGGATTTCCAGTTTTCTCCTCTGTAATGCTAACGAGGAGCCAGAAGAAGTGCTCCCCAATGTTGGTCGGTTAGGAAATACATGTTGGTCGAGCATTGCAACCAACTCCCCATCAAAATCGATCTCTGGTTCAGCATGCTTTCCCAGGCCAACCATACGGCTATCAAACATTGCCACGTGATTGCCTAACCAATTTTTAACAAATTTCCATACATGGGCGCTTGCAGTTTGCGGATTTTCGTTGATAACATGAGCTGAAAGCGCCTTGAATTGCATTGAGAAATTTTTGTGGACTGCTTTGTGGGCATTGATGTGCCCTTGGCAGCTTGGGGTATTCGGAAGCAAAGACATCATCTTTTCTTCGTACGTGTTATGCCCGATAAGAAAAGCAGCTAGCTCGCTGGTTATTGAGGTGAGGGATGAAGTGCATTGTCGCTGCCTTGGCAAATCGCATTTGTCGCACTTTGCATTCGGGTCTTGGTAAAGTTCAGAACAAAAAACTGATAGCTGATCAACCATGCTATCGAGAATAGCATGCTGCTGATCAATTTCTGCATTACCAGTTTGGTGTTTATTCATATTGAACTCTGTCAACTGCCTGAATCTAGACGGATGAATTATAAGGGGTTAGAAGATGCAAATCATCACCCCATGGGGTGATTACAAGTTTGGAGACTCTTGGTAAAGTGGAGTTCAGATTTTGATCCACTCGACAAGGTTAACACGGTAGTAGAATGGGATTGAAACAGTTTGCAATTGACAACTCCAGTAATGGGCATCCCTTCACTGCCCAACCTTTAGAAGAATTGAGAAACTACAGTTACTAAATGCAATCACTGTGATTTGTTGTGTGAACTCGATAAGAATATCACGAACTCAGTAAAAATCGTTTTACGGAAGTTAGTTGTATATCCGTCTAGAGTCTCAGGTTGAAACCTATACCGGACATTGTGAAGGAAAATAAATGTTGCAAGTTACCCAAGGAACCGAGCATCAGTTACAACTCAGCGGACTTGACAGGCACCAATCACTGTCGGAAAAGGTGTCCTATATACACGAAACTATTCGTCAAAGTTTTCCGTCAGTAGATCGCTTGACTGTCGCAAAATATGACCAAATCACTGATACCCTGCGCACCTATGTGGGGAGCTTGAAGGGAGGAAATCCGCTCACCCTCTACGAAGCAAAGCTCAGTGATGTGCCCTCCCTGCAAAGGCTAGCCCAAACTCGTGAGACGCGCATCGTCAGTAATCTCGATGTTTTCTCCAATAGTTCGTCCATCCATTCAAAGCGCATCATCGGCAGAGGTTTTCGTTCAAGTTACACCATTCCACTTTTCAGTGATGGTCAGTTCATCGGGGTGCTATTCTTCAACTCCTATCAGAGTAGCGCATTCGACGATACAAACCTGACATATCTTGACATGGTCGCCCATTTGTTGACCATGCTTATGGCTGACGATATCAACCAGATCGCGACTCTACGTGGTGCCATGAAAACCGCCACCCAGTTCACCCACCATCGGGATCCCGAGACGGGTATGCATTTGGAGCGCATGGCTAGATATTCACGTTTGATTGCCATTAAACTTGGAGCCTCCCACTCTATCGATGACGAGTTCGCTGATATGATTCTCCGCCACGCCCCTTTGCACGATGTCGGCAAGATATCAATCCCCGACAACATACTTCTCAAGCCCGGAAAATTGACCGATGAAGAATTCAATGTGATGAAGACGCATACAACACAGGGGCGCGTCATCATTGATTCGATGTTGCGAAACTTCCATTTCAAGTGCGATCAGGATATTGAGATGATTCGCAACATCGTCACCTATCACCACGAAAGTTTCGACGGCAACGGCTATCCCGAGGGGTTGAAAGGTAAGAACATTCCCCTTGAGGCGCGCATCGTTGCAGTTGCGGACGTGTTCGACGCACTCGCCTCTGAGCGATCCTATAAAAAAGCTTGGAGCAATGCCGATGCATTCGCCGAGATTGAGCGAATGAGCCATTTCAAACTCGATCCAGATTGTGTTACCGCGCTGCTAGCATCTCAGAACGAGATACTGAGTATCCAAACTGAATTTGCCGACAGTAAAGAAGCAGAAAACAAACCTATCTGAGCAAAGTCCACGAAGTGTTCAGAAGTTCGTAATTGTAATTGGACTGTCGCGCTCCACAGTCAATAATGGGTCGATGGCAGTCTGTGACTGGCTAAAGTTGACTGGCAACTATGCGGTATTTCTGCCGGACACTATTATTTGGTATTTTGTGTGTTCCACAAATCAAATCATAAATTTGTTTACCTAGGGCGAGATTTCTATAAAGTATTTTTGAACTGCATTGATGAAAATAGGTTCGTAATAGTTTAGGTTGTAGCGTACAATGGCGCACTATTTCAAAAATGTACTTAAAAATCTGCAGCTTAAGCAAATGTAAGTAATCACTTATTTTACTTGCAAGGTTTTGGTGCTGTGTTCGCTTCGTAGTGGAGTTTCACCGAAAATCGACCTGTATAATAATGACATATAGGCCGTTTTTATTTGTAATACAAAAGGAGTTTAAAATGTATAACGAATTAGTACTCGAAAATATAAAAAAGCATGGCCAGCGTTGTGACAGAGAAATTGCTGATGAAACCGGTATATCCCTTATACAAGTGCGCAGTTCAATAACCGCACTTGAGTTGATTAAGGCGATCTCTAGTTGCAACATCACAAATTTTCAAGATGGTGTGGCAATTGAAGGCATGCTATGTCGCGTATCCGGTTATATTCCGCCTGCGGCACCCGGCAGAAAGTCTGCAGCTAAACATTAGCTACTTGGGTGTTGTGTCCGAGACACTGAAGTTTGAAAAAATAAAGGACTTGGAGAAATTCAAGTCCTTTATTTTTTGCAAGCTATGACACATATCAGTCGAATAGCTTAATACATATAGTGATTAAAAACTCCTGAAATTTATCAATTCGAATTTCATATCCGGGCAATTTAAACCACCATAATCTCTTGAAGAGCCACTGCCTTCAACACGTTGTATTACGCATTTTGATGTTCCACCCACAGCAGCAGCGCCACATGAAACACGATATTGATCAATAGTGGAGTTGCTCTTGCTATTTGTAACCGTTAGTGTTCCATAAGAGCCAGCGCTGGCAAAATCTGCTTTGTTACTCAGCGTGCCGTCTCTAACCTGACAACCAGAAGATTGAAAAGATAATTTTTTGCTGGGCCCTGCTGAAAGTGTGTACATCTTTATCGTTGCGCTATCGCCAGTTGGCTGACTTATCTGCGTGCTTGAGCATCCATAAAGTGAAAATACAAGTAATAGTCGTATCATAGTTTTAAACATGATTAACATTCTTTCTTGAATAAAAAAAGACTAAACATCATATGGGTATTAATTTACTAGCATGGGCAGATAGGTCAAGTACTATTGAGTCGGACAATTCTAGATTCATGAGTTAATAAATTCATAATTGGCAGATAGCGTAAATTTTTTGCTGGCAAGCTCTTTCTTGTTCGCTTTCAGGTATTCCAAGAACTCAATAGCAGAAGTAAGGTTGGTGATGGCTTCAGATTTGGCTAAAGGTAATTCAAAAATTGAAATTTCGCGGTTAATGATATTTAGATCTTTATGTTTAGATGCATGAAAAATATCAACAATCTTGTTCTGGATTTGCTCTCTATTACTATCATATGGAACGATGATCCAATAATCTGTGACATGGCGTGCAATGAGATCTGTTTTACGGAAGTCGTTAGTGAGTGAAGTTGTTAATAAAGCTAGTTGTTTAAAAGCCTCTTGCACACCAAAAGCTTCACCAAGTTCGTGATCGCTTCCTAATTCAATATGCACCAGATCAAACTGTATTGAGCTTGAATAGCGGTTTAGAAGTGCTAGCAACCATTCAAGTGTGAATAAGAAGGCGCGTCTGGATTGAATCTCCTTTTTAATCAGATTGTTATCATTTGTTTGATCCATATTTTATATTCCTGGCTATTTTTTAGTTAAACTTAAACAACACTGAGTGTAAGTTAAAGCTGGATGAATTTTAAATTCTTAGTAACGAGATTGCTGGATATTATCAACGCAGGTTTCTAAGATAATGTCTCAGCGTAAGTTTATCAAGCTGAATTATTTTCTAATGTTTAATTGATGTAATATTTAGTTGCAAAGCTCGTACATTAAATAACTATAGGAGACTGTAAATGAAAAAGATATTGATTGCTGCTATTTTTGGTTTATTCACCGCGAATATGGCACTCGCTGCAGATGCCGCTTGTGATGCCAAAGCTGCGGAGAAGAAATTAGTAGGCGCTGCCAAAACTAGTTTCTTGAAAAAATGTAATAAAGATTCAGCTGCTGCCAGCTGTGATGCTAAATCTGCAGAGAAAAAACTGGCGGGTGCTGCTAAAAACTCATTTATAAAAAAGTGTAATAAAGATGCAGCAATTGCGGCATGCGGTACTGCAGCGGTAGAGAAAAAGCTTGCTGGTGCAGCTAAAAACTCATTTATCAAAAAATGTGAGAAAGATGCTGCCGTCTGATCTAATTTGATTGTTAGAACTTTTCTTTGAGTGACAGTGAACCGGTGAGCAGTTTAAATAATGATCTTCGGGTGCTTTTGCTATTACGCAGGCACCAGAAAAGCAGGTTTAAATGATAACCACGGTAGGCAGTTTTAGCTTATGAGGTTAATGGACTATGGCTCATGCCCCGGTTGTATTTTCTGATACCCGATGAGTTAAATGCTTAATTCGTAAAACTTCATTACTATGAATCATTCTGATTTTTTACTTTAGCGATTTTAAGTAGTGATAGTATTAAGTCACTGAGTTCTTATACTAAAAATAAATGCTTGTTGTGAATAATAAGGTTCTATCATGATTACATTAACGCTTACGCTGGATTCATTAGCAACTTATATTGTTGCAATTGATATCATGGTTCTGCTGATCTACATTCTTTATATTTTTCATAAGAATAGGGCGTTAGAGAAATCAATTCAAAATATAACAGATTTTATTACTGAATATTTTACGCACACAGGCGCTGATGTTCGCGTGACTTGTTTTAAACTTGATGGCTATAAACGTTTTGTGACATTAATCGAGTCTCAGCCTTTAAAGCGGTTTCGCTATTCCAATGTTCTGGAAAATAATCTGATATCTCACATATTTCAAAAAACAGGCAATACCGTTGAGAAGATTTATTGGAGATTTCCGGTTGAAATCCATAAAGAGGAGCTTGCTGCTGAGACACAAAATGAAGCAATCACTGATGATTCATATTTTGTAGATATTCAGGCTAAGGCAGACGCTGGCGCAACTTATAAAGTTTCTGAGGCATCCTGGGATGAGTTTAAAAGCACAAAATAATAATTAGTTGTATTCAGTTGTTTGCTTGAGGTAAGTCAAGAAGATGGTTTTATGGTGGATGTTAGAATGGCAATCGCGTAAAATTAGAACTTGGCTCTTATTTTTAAACTAAAAGGATTTTTTATATGTTTCCAGAATATCGTGACTTAATCACACAACTAAAACACAGCGATTTGCACTTTACGAAGCTGTTTGATCGTCACAATGAAATTGACCAGAAAATTAAAAATATCGAGGCGAATATCGAGCAGGCTACAGATGTAGAAGTTGAAACGCTCAAGAAAGAGAAATTGCACTTAAAAGACCAGCTTTACGCTATTTTAGTTAAGGCTAATAACGCTTAATTTCCAGATGTGAAAGCGGTGTACCGGAATCTTGTATTTATCCATGTTGCTGCATTTGTTTTGCTGGCGGCGACTTGGATTGCAGGTGCGGCTATTAAAACTGAGGCTGGTACACCATTCGTAGCTTTATATTACGTTTTACATATATTCCCCGGCAGTATAATTTTCATACTCATCTTGTTCGAATGGCTTGTAAGAAATCAAGGTGCATTGACTGAAGTGCCTCGAGAT
>JBFZCQ010000267.1:0-3942 GCA_041307905.1 Methylotenera sp. | reverse complement strand
TAGCTTGTCTCACTGATGTTGCCGATTCATCGGCTTACATCAGTGGTGATGCCCTTTACGGGTATGGAGAGAGGGTGCAACAAGGCCGCTCGGTGAAGCAAGAACCCACTGAAGCGACTACACATGTGTAGCGCCGTAGGAATCCCGTCATTCATGGCGGGGAGGATGTCAACTCCTGATGCATGAGCTACTTCGAGATCGTTAATATAGTCAACAATTCTCCGATGCTGCTTATCAAGCACATCAATTCTTGTGTCCAGATCATCAGTCCATGTAATTGGCAAAATACATTCTCCTTATAATAATAATTATTGCTACAACGCGACACATCTATTGCAGGGGTCATCCTGCAGCCATACTTAAATATCCAGTCATCTATTGTATTTAAAACACCTTTTTTAAAATACTGACCCTGGCAGACAAAACACTGTTAAGCCCCGAGCCATAATCAAAATTAATTCAAATTAAGTACTTAAAGTATTTGGTGTAAGTTGAAAATTAAAGCAAGTTCGCGAGATAACTAACCATAATGAATATTTACGATACGGCAGGAATATAGAAGTAAGTGAAACTGAACTTTGATATAAATCAAATTGTTAAATACTGTAAATTAAATAACGGCGTCAACAGAAATCTTTTCAAAAAAATTTGCCGTTTTTTGGTTACAATACCGCATAGAAAATATTGCAACTTCCATTCTACGGAACCCTTATGCTAAACCAGACTACTGCCGCCAAAAAAGCCAAGACACTTGCTGAAGCGCTGCCATATATCAAACGCTTTTTCGATAAAACCATCGTGATTAAATACGGCGGCAACGCCATGACCGATGAGCACCTTAAAGAGTGTTTCGCCAAAGACGTGGTACTGCTGAAACTTGTAGGTATGAATCCGGTTGTAGTACATGGCGGAGGCCCGCAAATTAATGAAATGCTGGATAAGCTCGGTAAGAAAGGTGAGTTTATTCAAGGTATGCGCGTTACAGACGAAGAAACCATGGATGTAGTTGAAATGGTGCTGGGCGGACAGGTCAACAAAGAGATTGTGAATCTGATCAACCGTCACGGCGGTAAAGCGGTTGGCTTGACAGGCCAGGATGGTAATTTTATCCATGCTCATAAATTAATGATGGAAGATAAAGACGATCCGACCAAGTTTATCGACATCGGGCAGGTTGGTGAAATCAGCGCCATTGATCCAAGTATTATCAATTTTCTTGATACCGGCGATTTTATTCCGGTAGTTGCACCTATCGGCGTCGGTAAAGATGGCGAAACCTATAACATTAATGCTGATGTAGTTGCCGGCAAGCTAGCTGAGATTCTGAATGCTGAAAAACTGATTCTGCTTACCAACACGCCGGGGGTGCTTGATAAAAACGGTGAACTGCTGACCGGCCTGACACCTAGACAGATTGACGACATGGTCGCAGACGGCACACTCTCAGGCGGCATGCTGCCAAAAATCAGCTCCGCCCTGGATGCTGCAAGAAGCGGGGTAAAAGCTGTGCATATTATCGACGGCCGTGTAGAGCATGCCCTGCTGCTGGAAGTGCTGACTGATGAAGGTGTCGGTACCCTAATCAAGGCCAAGTAATATTTCAGCCGCAGATAAAAACTTAGGATCATTGTTACTAACTTAGCAAGCAATCCATGTTTTACAAACAGGAAAAATCCTTAAATGACTGATTTAAATACTGGAATTGGTTATTTTCAGGAGGATTTTATATTAGCATTTATCTGCGTGCATCTCCGGCTAAATTAAACTTTCCAAAATATGACCAAAATCTGGATCTTTGACCTAGACGATACGCTGCATAATGCCTCGGCACACATCTTCCCTGTCATGAATCAGACCATGACGCAATACATCATGGATCATCTTGATCTGGATGAAAATGCAGCGCATAACCTGCGCAAACATTATTGGCGCGTATATGGCGCTACGCTAAAAGGTCTGGTACGTCATCACAACACAGATCCGTACCACTTTTTAGAAGAAACGCACCAGCTCGAAAACCTGCATGACATGGTGATTCAGGTCAAGTGCTTGCGCCATATGCTGAATAGCTTAGATGGCCGCAAACTCGTATTCACCAATGCGCCGCGCAGCTACGCTTTACGCGTATTGGATATTATGAATATTGAAGACGTTTTTGAGTTGATATTCAGCGTTGAATCCACCAAGTTCCACGCAAAGCCATCCGTGCGCGGTTTTCAGCAGCTGCTTAAAACCATCAACGCCAAAGCCAGCGACTGCATTATACTCGAAGACAATTTAGAGGCACTTAAGACAGCAAAAAGGCTGGGCATGAAGACCATATGGGTGAGCAAGAAACTGCACAAACCTAGTTACGTAGATTACCGCGTACCATCAGTGTTAGCACTCACTCACATTAAGATATAATTAAAATATCACAATATTTTTACCGCTACTTTATAAGGACAATAACATGGCAGGCGAACGTAAACAGCAAATCTTACAAACACTGGCCAAAATGCTAGAAGCTCCTAAACGTGAAAAAATTACAACAGCAGCACTAGCAACCAAGCTGGAAGTATCTGAGGCAGCACTTTATCGTCACTTTGCCAACAAAGCGCAGATGTTTGAAGGCCTGATCGCATTTATTGAAGAAACTATTTTTGGTCTAATTAACAAAATCAGCAGTGAAGAAACAGAGGGTTTGCGCCAGGTACATCGTACAATCACCATGCTGTTACTATTTGCAGAAAAAAATCCCGGCATGACACGCGTACTCATTGGCGATGCTCTGGTAAATGAAGATGAGAAGTTACAGCTGCGCATTAACCAGCTTTACGACCGCATTGAAGTGACACTGAAACAAAGTTTACGCATTGCAGAAACACAGTCTGGCAAACAAGGCAACGCAGAAGCACAAGCCAACCTGATTATTTGCTATGTGATTGGTCGCTGGCAACAATACGCCAAGAGCGGATTTAAACGCAAACCAACTGAATTTGTTGTACAGCAGATATCAAACTTACTTTAACTAAGTTTAAAGACATATAGTTAGCAGTTGGTGACTTGGATATAATGCCGGGTTACCTCGGGCAACGTCACTTGCCAGCTGATCAGGAGAAAGTATTGGAAGGTACAATTTTTGGTTTAACAGAAACCCAGATCACCGAGCTAGGCATGACCTATGGTGTAGGTGGACTGATGTTGCTCATGATATTCATTGTCGGGCATCTGGCATGGCAATCCAAAGTGGGGAAATTTGGTACCTTTATTTTATTCCTGGGTCTGACTTTCGGCCTGATTGGATTTATCGCCAAATATTTTATTCAACATTCACTGGGCATTTAAATTCAGTAACAAACGGTCTTTGACCGCTTGCAACCTCGCCTCGAATACTTTTACTTTTATTTGTTCAGGGGCCTCGCAGGCTGCAGCTACAGCTCCGGCATCTACTGCAACCGCAGCATTCAATACATTCAACATCAATTCCGCGGCAGGAGTCTGACAATCGGCATAACCGATCCTGCCACGCGAATCAGCTTCACAGGCTTTAAGAAAATCTTTAAATCGTTCTGGCTGGCGAATAGCGTCAAGCTCAATTAAGAATTCAAGCAAAGTACTGGGGCGCATCTGCAGCACCTGATGCAACTTACCGTGAAACTTTGCCGTCATTACGCCTAATTCATTGCAGTCGTTCGGTACCCGCAGGCGTTTACACACTTCTTTTAATAAATTGGCACTACGTTGCTCATGCCCAATGTGCTTAGGCAGCAACTCGTGAGGCGTTGTGCCTTTGCCCAGATCATGCATGAGAGCGGAAAAGCGTATCGGCAGGCTAAAGTTCTGGCTGGCTGCATAATCAATCACCATCATGATATGCACGCCGGTATCAATCTCCGGATGATGCAACTCGGGCTGCGGCACACCCCAGAGCCTGTCAAGTTCCGGCCGCATTCTCGAGGG
>JBFZCQ010000266.1:0-8600 GCA_041307905.1 Methylotenera sp. | reverse complement strand
CAATGCTATGCACTCCTCTTTTGACAGGCGATGTTCACCGCGATGCTTATTGAATACTGCGGTTGCATCGACCGCCATCGGGCTATTAAGATAGACAGGAATTTCATGAGAAATTGCGCCTGACAATTTCAGCAGATGGATATAATAGAGCAACTCCTGTGCGCGACCGACCGCAAATACCGGAATCAAAACCACACCTTTACGTTTAACGGTTTTATTAATGATGGCCGCCAGCTTCAGCATCGGATCATCACGCTCATGCAGACGATTGCCGTAGGTTGATTCCAGCAGTAGATAGTCTGCCTGCTTCACCTGCACCGGCGGCTTCATCAAAATGTTATTTGGGCGGCCAATATCGCCGGAGAATAACACTGAGGTTCGTTTGTTATGGATGCGGGCAAATGCAGAGCCCAGAATATGTCCGTTGGGGTAGTAGCGGAGCGTAAGATCATCACCGATGTTGATGTCCTGATCGAACGGTACCGGCGTAAGCAGTTCCAGCGCCTTGAACGCATCTTCTTTGGTATATAGAGGCAAAGCCGGATGATGCTTTGAAAAGCCACGGCGGTTTGCGTATTCCGCTTCCTCTTCCTGCAGGTGTGCTGAGTCAGGTAGTAGAATTTTGCATAAATCACGTGTTGCTTCCGTGCAATAAACTTTGCCGGAAAAACCGTTTTTAACAAATAGAGGCAGATAACCGGTGTGGTCAATATGAGCATGCGTTAGCACAACTGCATTCACTTCGCTGGGCTTGATTGGTAACTGCGCCCAGTTTCTTAAGCGTAATTGCTTTAAACCCTGAAACAAACCGCAGTCAATCAATACGCGGTACTTATCACTCGTCAATAAGTATTTTGATCCGGTTACAGTACCTGTTGCACCTAAAAACTTAAGTTGCATATTATGTCTCCATTTTTAACAGTTGCTAAATTTCAAACTGGCTAAGATCTTGACTGAAAAAACGCTTAATCCAATGCAATCTTAGTTTTTGCAAGTGCAGGATTAGTCGCAAAATACTTCTTGATACCTTCAAAGATAGAAGTCACAAGGGTGTCCTGATATTCATCGTCGTTCAACCTGCGCTCTTCTTCCGGGTTACTTATGAATGCAGTCTCTACCAGAATGGACGGAATATCGGGTGATTTCAACACCGCAAAGCCGGCCTGCTCCACATGATTTTTATGCAGCTTATTGATATTTCCGATCTGACCTAGAACCGCCTTGCCAAGTTTGAGGCTATCGTTAATGGTAGCTGTCTGTGATAAATCCAGCAGCGTTCTTGCCAGTACCGGGTCTTTAATGTTCAGGCTCACTCCGCCTATCAAATCAGATTCATTTTCCTTTTTAGCAAGATAACGTGCGCTGGCACTGGTTGCACCTTTTTCAGATAGCGCAAACACTGATGAGCCGCGTGCGGCCGGATTGGTAAATGCATCAGCATGGATAGAAATGAAAAGATCCGCCTGAAATTTACGGGCTTTGATTACGCGGCCGTGTAAAGGAATAAAAAAATCACCGTCACGTGTAAGTACAGCACGCATATTCGGATCGTTATCTATTCTAGCTTTAAGTTTCTTTGCTACTTTCAGAGTGATATCTTTCTCGCGGCTACCACTGGCACCTATCGCGCCTGGATCCTCACCACCGTGCCCAGGATCAATTGCAATAGTGATTTTACGTGACCAGTTATTATCAATACTTATATTGGGAATATTTTTAAGATTGGCATCATCAGGAACCATTACGGTTTTCTCTGCAGTTTTTGCAACAGTTTTATCACCGGCTTTTGCCATCTCTGCTGGCGCTGGCTGATTCTGACTATTGCTCATCGCCGACTGAACCTCCTGCATGGCTGGTTCAATCTCAGGTTTCACTTCGTTTTTCTGTGTAATGATCTGTTCTTCAATATTGCCGTGCGGCTGCAATTTGGACTCTGCGATCAATTGCGGTTTAGCAACTGCATTGACCTCGGCTGGCTTGACGCCCTGATCAAGCTCCGCAAGCATATTCATCAGCGGATCTTTAACCGGATAAATATCCAATACCAGCCTGTGTCTATATTCGCCGGCTGGAGGCAGCGTAAATATCGTGGGCTTCACTTCTGCTTTTAAATCCACGACCAGGCGCACTGTACCTGGCTTGAATCTGGCGATACGTAATTGGGAGATATATGGATCACTGCCAAGTATTTTATCGCTCAAAGATTTTAAGACCGGATTAATATCTACATGATCAATATCGACGACTACGCGCTCGGGATCTTTAAGCAGGGTCATTTTGTAAACGATTGGTTTGCCTGCTTCCAGTGTAATACGGGTGTAGTCCTGTGCTGGCCATACACGTGCAGCAATGACTGCATTATCGGCCGCATGAGCCGCTTGAATGGTGAATATATCCATCACCAGGACTATGGCTAGAAATACAGACGAAAAGCGTTTAGCCATATAGCACTCTAAACACTTCATCATCAAGCCTTGGGTTTTATTATTAATATCCAACATCCTTATTTCAGTTTAATGTATTGCATGCACTCTTGTCCACGCTTGGTATGTGCAGATACATGCACACTGCGACCATCAGCTTTGATATCAAAACTGATTTCAATATCAGGCTTAGGCAAAACCTGTGCTGCCTTTTCTGGCCACTCGATCAGACACACGCTATTTGCATTGAAATGATCCCTGAAACCAGCAGCCTCCCACTCTTCTTCATCGTTAAATCTATATAAATCAAAATGATACAGATTCAACGGTACAGAGTGGCTATCGAGCATTTCATAAGGTTCGACTAATGTATAAGTTGGACTTTTCACTCGCCCCACGTAACCTAAACCACGTAGCATTCCACGTACCAGCGTAGTCTTGCCGGCACCTAAATCCCCATGCAGATAAATGGTCAGTTCAGGGACAATAACCTTGGCAATAGCAGCGCCAAATTCAATCGTTGCCGCTTCATCTGCTAAATCAAGTGTAAAATCATTTTCCATGACTGATTCCGCAATCAATTCTACCAAGCAAACAATGCAAGCACTGAGCGCCAGCATTAAAAACTGGGGTTTGACACTTGGCTTTAACCATATCGGCATTACCGATACTGATTTGCATGAGGCCGAAGCCAGGCATGAGGATTGGATTAAAAAAGGTTTCCATGGTGTAATGGATTATATGGCAAAACATGGCATTAAGCGCACCCGCCCTGCCGAATTAGTGCCAAATACGCTACGTGTGATTTCAGTACGGCTGGATTACCTGCCACCGAACGCTGCCGATAGTGAAAACGTTCTTAAACACAGCGAAAAAGCCTTTATTTCACGCTATGCGCTAGGGCGTGATTACCACAAGGTTCTGCGCAATAAACTACAGAAACTATGCGAGAAAATCCAGGCTGAACTGCCGAACTTTGATACAGATTCCTTTGAATACCGTGCATTTACTGACAGCGCGCCTGTGCTCGAAGTAGCACTAGCAGAAAAAGCTGGGCTGGGTTGGCGAGGCAAGCATACATTGCTGATTAATAAAGACCACGGTTCATGGTTTTTTCTGGGCGAAATCTACACCAACCTGCCGCTGGCTATTGATGCGCCTGCAAGCAACCACTGCGGCACCTGCTCAAGCTGTATGGAGGTGTGCCCGACCCAAGCCATCACTGCGCCCTATGAAGTGGATGCGCGGCGCTGCATCTCTTACCTGACCATTGAACTTAAAGGCAGCATCCCACTGGAATTGCGCCCGCTGATTGGCAACCGTGTTTATGGCTGTGATGACTGCCAGCTCTTCTGCCCATGGAACAAGTTTGCTGAAATTACCAAAGAAACCGATTTTGTAGTTAGAAACGGTCTGGATGACATCAGCCTGATTGATTGCTTTAAATGGAGTGAAGATGAATTCAAAGCTAACATGGCCGGCAGTGCCATTTACAGAATTGGCTATGAGCAGTGGTTGCGCAATATTGCTGTCGGGCTGGGTAATGCAAAGTCTTCACCGGAGATGATCACAGCACTGCAATCACGTCTTCATGGCGCCTCTGAAATGTTGCGAGAACATATAATCTGGGCACTTGATAGCCAGCTTAACCAAACTAACTAAATTAAACGCATTACTGGTACCGCAACGCCTCAATCGGATTCAGCCGCGCTGCTTTACGTGCCGGATAAAACCCAAAAAAGATGCCTACACTGGCGGCAACCGCAAATGCAAGACTGATAGATTGCGAAGTCACAACAGCATCGGTACCGGTAAAACTCTTTACGAGCATTGCGCCGCCTACGCCAATTAATATACCGATTACGCAACCCACGATTGAAATCACAAACGCTTCCAGCAGGAATTGCAGCAAAATATCGCGTTCGCGTGCACCAATTGCCATGCGGATGCCGATTTCGCGTGTGCGTTCAGTTACTGATACCAGCATAATATTCATGATACCGATACCTCCTACCAGCAGTGAAATTGAAGCGATAGCACCCAACAGCAGCGCCATGGTGCGCGTAGTTTCGGCGGCGGTGTTGGCAATTGCGGTAAGATTGCGCACGGAAAAATCACTGTCCGAGCCTTCCCGAATATTGTGACGCTGGCGCAACAGATTATTAATATCTTCTTCAGCCTGTGGCATGGCTTTATCTGATTCCGCCTGTACCATCATCATCCTGACGCTGCCGGGAACCTGATTACCAAACAGTTTGCGCTGTGCTGTAGTCAACGGCACAATAATAGTATCATCTTGATCGCGCCCATCCAGACTCTGACCTTTAGGGTTCAGCACCCCTACCACCAGAAACGGGCTCTGCTTGATTCTGATTGTTTTGCCTACCGGGTCAGTGTCATCACCGAACAGATTATCTGCAACGGTTTTACCGATAAGAGCAACACGCGTGGCAGAGCGCATATCGGAGTTGGAAAACACATAACCGTCATCAATAACCCAGTCACGGATTTCCATATAACTTGGCGTAGTACCAATAATCGATGTGTTCCAGTTATTGCCGGCATAAATTACCTGCGCACTGCCCATTGTGGTTGGTGCAACGCCTGCGACACCGTCCAAATCAGCAATCGCATCTGCATCTTTTACGTTTAGAGAAAGCGCATTACCGGTAGCGGATCGCGCGCCGGCAGTATTAGGCGGTCCGGAGAGCACAATAAATAGATTGCTGCCCATGGAGCTGATGGATTTTTTGATGGATTGCTGCGCACCCTCGCCTATTGCCATCATCATGACCACAGCACCCACACCTATCATCATGCCAAGCATGGTTAAAAAGGTACGCATGCGGTTTGCACCCATTGCATGCCATGCTTCACCTAGCATTGCCGTAAACATCAGCCTGCCTCCGTTACTTCCAATTGTGCATAGCTGTCATGCACGATTTTTCCATCCAGAAAGCGCACCTGACGTTTTGCGTGCTCGGCAATATCGGTTTCATGCGTTACCAGCATGATAGAAATTCCTTCTTTATTCAGGCTATCGAACAACTGCATAATTTCTTCACTGGTCTTACTGTCAAGGTTGCCGGTCGGTTCATCGGCCAGAATCAGACGCGGTTCATTCACCAGTGCACGTGCAATCGCCACACGTTGCTGCTGCCCACCCGATATCTGACTGGGTCGTGAATTCAGATACTGGCCCAAGCCAACTTTAATCAGCACTTGCTCGGCGCGAGCATGCCGCGTTTTTTTGTCTACGCCTGAATACACTAGCGGCAGCGCTACGTTATCAAGCAAATTGGAACGGGCAAGCAGATTAAAGCCCTGAAACACAAAACCGATGGTCTTGTTTCTAAGTTGTGCCAGCGCATTACCTGACAACTTCGACACTTGATGGCCATCCAGCAGATACTCACCAGATGTGGGTCGATCCAGACAGCCTAATATATTCATGAAAGTTGATTTACCTGAACCTGAAGGTCCCATGATTGCGACGTAATCACCACTTTCGATAGTCAGGTTAACATCCTTAAGCACAGGAAAAGCACCAGCCGCAGTCTGGTAATCCTTATATATCTGACGCACTTCAATGATGTAGCTCATTTTTAATTGAAAGTTCAGGTATTAAAACATTCGCGGTGCACGCATCGCATTACCTGAGGCTTGGCCATCCGTCTGCGCATTGCCGGTGATGACCTGATCACCTGATTTCAAGGTATCACTGACGATTTCGGTCATTTTGCCATCGGTAATACCAACTTTAACTGAGCGTGCCTGCGGCTTGTCGTCCTGCAGCACAAACACTTTACCACGCCCAAAACCGTCAGAACTTGCTGACTCTACAGATTTTTTTCTGCTGCCTTTAGCGGCTGCCTGATTTGTACCATTACCATTTACAGCACCTTTACTGCTATCAGCTTCATTATCAAGCTTGGGCTTATAGCGCAATGCAGCATTCGGCACCTGCATCACATTATCATGCTGGGCAAACACGATACTGACATAAGCAGTCATACCGGGCAGTAAAATCTGCTCTGGATTATCTACAGAAATCACGACGTTATAAGAAACTACATTAGACGTCGTTACAGGGTTCAGGCGGATCTGCTTTACCAAGCCTTCAAAATTAAGATTAGGGAACGCATCTACACTGAATTTAGCTAACTGCCCCACTTTGATGTTGCCGATATCGGCTTCGGCAAAACTGGAATCAATCTGCATTTTGGACAAATCCTGCGCGATCTTGATCAGGGTTGGTGTCTGGAAGCTTGCCGCTACCGTCTGCCCAACATCGATTTGGCGGTCAATGACAATGCCTGACACCGGTGAACGGATGATTGAAAAAGCCAGATTAGTTTCATCACGTCGCAATTGAGCGCGCGCACTTTGCAGCATTGCTTTGGCAGACTTCAAGGACTGTACCGACTGATCCAGCTCCTGTCTAGATACATATTCCTGCTCGAATAAAGAACGAACTCTTGCTTCATTGGCTTTTGCAAGCTCTACTGAAGCTTGCGCGTTATTGACAGTGCCTTGCGATTGCTCTATCTGTGCTGTAAACAGAGCATCATCAAGCTCAAGAAGCACCTGTCCTTTTTCTACTTTATCGTTAAAATCCACATACAGCTTGCTAACGATGCCGGAAACCTGTGTACCTACACTCACAAGCGTTACCGGATTAATTGTACCGTTAGCAGAAACAGACTGTTCTATGTCGCCCTGCGTCACCGTTGCAAACTTGTACAGGTCTTCCGGCTTTACTTGTTTACTATTTTTATAAAAATAATATCCGCCTGCCAGCAACGCTAACACAACTAAGGAAAAAATCGATTGTTTGATGACTTTTCTCATGAATTTACTTTTTTAAAAATTCGCTTCTGTAAGTGCCTTACCGCCATCCGGTAAGGATTGAATCATCACGCTATCCAGCGTGCCGATTGCCTGTGCCAGTGCAGCACGTGCAATATTTCTGTCTAAATCTGCCTTGATTTTCTGCTGATTTGCGCTTGCCAGTGCAGTCTGAGCATTCAATGCTTCAATGATATTGCCTACACCGGCTTTATACCGCCCCAGCGCGACACGCGCTGACTCTGTTGCACTCCGTACCAGCACCTCGGCAGAGGTGATCGTTTCATGCGCAGTACGCAGGTTTTGAAACGCAGTCCATACATCTAATGAAATCTGCAGTTTTAACTGGTCTCGCTGCGCTTCTCTGACTTCTGCGGTCGCCTCGGCAGATCGTATTCTGTAAGTTGGTGCATAACCGGCAAAAATCGGCACTGTTACGGTCAAACCCAGTGTAGAAATATTACTGGAAGTTAAGCTGCTGCCATCCTGAAAGCTGTTGGACAAACCAACTGCAATAGTGGGCTTTGCCGCTGCACGGCTTGCCTCGATACCAGCTTTTGCAGCGCTCACTTGCGCTTCACTCGCCACCAGATCGGGGCGGCGTATACGCGCATATTCAATAAGCTGATTAATATCGCGCTCTATTTCACTGGTATTGACTGGAGCGTTTGCGCTACGTACCAGATTTAGCGGCATATTGGCATTCAAGCCCATGACATTTGCAAGAATGCCGTAATCGTTTTTAAGAATACCTTCTGTGCTGATTCTGTTTAGCATAGACTGAGCGTAAGCCGTTTCTGCCTGTAATTTATCTGCGGGCGTAGAAACACCGGCCTTATATTTTGCTTCTGCAGCTTTAAAGCTCTCCAGATTAAAACGCTCGGCTTCTTTAGTTGCTTCCAGCAAGGCAACATCACTCTGTACCTGATAATAAGCTTTTACCGTCGAAAGCAATATATTCTGCACAATCGCGCTTTGCGTTGCGCTGACTGCATTGAGTAACTGGCGTGCATTTTCAAGCGACGCATCACGATTGCCGAAGTCATATAGCAGATAAGACGCTGCAAGACTATTATTCAGATTAACAAACTCACGGCCCCTGTTCACTGATTCCGGATTCACAAAATTTTGATTTAATCCGACAGTGTCAGACAGGCTTGGCAGGTAAGCTGACTTTGCAATACCAAGTTGCGCTGCCTGCACCTTGGCATTTGCATAAGACTCACGCGTCTGCGGATTATTACATAGTGCCGCCTCAGTCACATCAGCCAAAGTCAGCGCTTTACTGAAATCCAGCCCCGCACATGACTGCCCTGCCATTTCAGGTTT
>JBFZCQ010000265.1:0-3134 GCA_041307905.1 Methylotenera sp. | reverse complement strand
GTAGGCATCACGCATGAACGCATATGGATCAAGTGATGCTTCATCAACTAAATCGGTTGCATCAAGCATTTCCGTACGTTTATCAATAAATTGCGCTGTACGTAATTGATTATGGAGGCGGATTTCACCGATATTGTGTGTATAGGTGATCGGGTCGGTTGTCATCGTATCAAAAACCAAGCCAGTCGTATCACGTACAGTGGATGGGCCTAGAAAAGGAAGCACAATATAGGCGCCGTTACCGACTCCCCAGTGTCCCAATGTCTGACCAAAGTCTTCTTTGTTTACTGGTACGTTATCCATGCCTGCTACGTCGATAAAGCCTGCAATGCCAAAGTAGTGTTAATCACAAAACGGCCTGTTTCGCTAAAAGCATCTGCGAGTTTAAATTGCAGCAGATTATTCAAAATGCTGGTAACAGTGCGTAAATTATTAAAGAAGTTATTAATGCCAGTGCGCACGGGTGTTGGTGCAATTGCCTTGTAGCCTTTGGCCACAGGTTTAAACACTGCTTTATCAGCAACGTCGTTGAATTTATAAATGCCGCGATTAATACCTTCTAGCGGGTCCTTGTTCGCTTGCGATGCGCACCCAGCCATTAATAGACCAATGAAACAGGCTGCGATTAATTTAAGTAATTTTGTATGCATTTTGAATTTCTTATTAAGAATTTTTTTTGGTTTTTTAGAAATTTATACTTTTGGTAACTTGTACCATTCCGGTATCCAATTATTCATGAGCAGTGCATTTCTGTCCATCAATATAATTTGTTACCAAATGTAAAATCAACAATGTGTTGTATAAATGCAACAAATTTTTATTTGCATGCTGCACGTGCTTTTTTCATGCTGTGTAAGTAAAGTATATAGTTAATTGTATTCAGAGGGTTAGTGCAATTTTTAATTAGATTTTGGCTCGGATTTTTTATACAAGTCCAATGCCAGCGAACGCTGTATGCTATGTTCTACAATCGGTAATGGATAATCACGGCCGATTATTGTGTTAATTGCAGATTGTCGTTCAGCAGACATTAACCAGGGCGCATGAATTTCTTTATCATTGCATTTGCTTAGCTCGGATACATATTTGCGGATGAATCTGCCGTTTGCGTCAAAGCGTTCACTTTGCGTTGTAGGGTTGAAAATTCTGAACCACGGCTGAGCATCGCAGCCTGTTGAAGCAGCCCACTGCCAGCCGCCGTTATTGGCACTAAAGTCAAAATCGATTAACTTTTCTGCAAAATAACGTTCGCCCCAGCGCCAGTCTATGAGCAGGTCTTTAACCAGAAAGCTGGCTGCAACCATGCGTAAACGGTTGTGCATAAAGCCGGTATTGTTAAGCTGGCGCATGGCGGCATCGACCAGCGGGTAACCTGTTTTGCCATCACACCAGGCTTTGAAGTAGTTAGCATTGTCTGGAAATGGCAAGGATTCATATTCAGCCTTGAAGGCTTTGCCTGAAGCAATATGCGGATGGTGATGCAAAATCTGAAAATAAAAATCACGCCAGATAAGTTCTGATAACCATGTTTCAGCTCCGGCACCTCCGATTTGCATGGCAGTTCGTGCAAGATACCTGATTGAAGTAGTGCCAAAGCGCAGATGTACCGACAAATACGAAACACCTTTTATGCCCGGAAAGTCACGCGCTTCCTTGTAGCGCTTAATACGGTCGGTAAAATCGGAAAGTAGCTGGGTGCTACCGCTCATGCCGGTAGGCAGACGCATTTCTGAAAGGTTGGTACGTTCGAATCCTAATGATTCAAGGCTCATGAGCTTGCCAAAGTCATGATTACCTTCAACTTTGGCCAGATTTTCAATATACGCATCAACCGGATAGGCTCTCAGGAAAAAGTCATTGATGGTTTTGAGCCACATGTTTTTATATGGCGTGAATATGCTGTAAGGCTTTCCTGTCATGCTCAGAACTTCATCTTTTTCAAAAATGACCTGGTCTTTGAAGTGATGAAATGCGATGCGATTATTTTTTAGCTGATCTGCTACGTGCGCGTCACGGGATATGGCATCCGGCTCATAGTCATGGTTGGTGAATACGGCATCAGCTAGCAGTTCTTTTGCCAGATTTGGAATTTCGTCCTTTGCGTTGCCATGCAGTACAATCAGGTCGCCACCCTTTGCCTGCAGCGCGTATTTAAGTTCTTTTATGCTCTCCCAGATAAATTCAACCCGGCGGTCATGCTTATCAGCAAGCTTGTCCAGAATGTCTTTATCAAAAATAAATACGCAATAAACCTGGGTGGAATTCTTGAGCGCATAGTAGAGCGCTGCGTGATCGTAATCACGCAGGTCACGCCGAAACCAGACTAGAGATTTTGTATATTGGGGTATTGTATGTTGCATAGGCTGTAAGACTCTGCAGGTTAGTCTTACAGTTTAGCAAATAGTTTAGAAAAATTTGGTCACCAGTTTTTTTTATTCATCATCTTTATTGGATTTAAAGACCTTAGAATTAATCACCTTAGCCTCTGGCACCAAACACATATTTTTCTTTGGAGCTTTCCTGTACGACTTCTTTTTCTTTTTCTATTTCTGGCATTTTGAGCATTCCCAGAACATTTTGTAAGTCCAGAGATAATAAAATAAGCTCTTCATCACCAATTTCATCAATCTGCTGAAAAATATCACTCGCGTAATGGCTGTCACGAATCATTTTTGCGGAATTAACTGAACCTATAAATTTTCTCGCTGCGACTGAAAATTTTGATAAAAGAATTAAACATTGGTTGTCCATAGAAGCGAGCCTCTCCCTTAGTATTCAAAATTACCGTTTTTTAAAATTACGCTAGCAAAAAGATTTGCCAAAAAAGTGCAGTTTTTTGTTGTAAGTAAGATTGTGGTGCATGTCACCGCTATACCTGGCATCAAATGTGACCTTTACATAGGGATTAGCATTTACTATGCCAGTTTATCTGTTAGCGTGTAAAACCTCGCCGTTTAGGGCGAGGATGTAAGCGCGGACAACGAAGTTGTCATTGTTTTTGTTTTTAGCTACGCTACTTTTGCTACCAGAGGACGCTTCGGCTCTCTCAATGACGGCAATTAGATTTTGTAACATTCGTTTCAATTCCTTAATTGGACTACCGCAGGGTATGCGGAAAGTAACGCTTGTCAGAC
>JBFZCQ010000264.1:0-11423 GCA_041307905.1 Methylotenera sp. | reverse complement strand
TGCAAGCGTGTGCCGGAGCTCACGATGATGCTGGCGCAGGCGGCGATAGCTGATAAATCCGGCCTGTTCAAGGATTTTGCGTTAAATGAGAGTGAGCTGTTGGAGCTGAAAGATGCTAGCTGGCTGCATGACTGTGGCAAGATAACAACGCCTGAAGCGGTTATGGATAAACCTACCAAATTATCTGCAATTTTTGATCGTATAGAATTAATTGATCAGCGTTTTGATTTAATTAAGCAGCAGGCCGAAAATGCAATGCTCAAAGCCCAGCTTGCATTGCTACAGAACAATAGCAATTCTATAGAAGACATTGAAGCTGAATTTCAAAATATGTATGCGGAGTTGCTAGCGTTTAAGCAGCAATGTGAACGTGATCGTGAATTTTTACGATTATGTAACATCGGCAGTGAATCAATGACAGAAGCTGATCAGGCGCGCGTACGCGAGATCAGTATGCGAGAGTTCGTTGATTTAGATGGCCATGTTTCTAGATTTCTAAGTGATGACGAGTTGTATAATCTGAGCATAGTGCGTGGCACGCTCACCGCTGAAGAGCGCTGGATTATCAATAATCATATTAACGTAACAATAGCCATGCTTGATTCATTGCCGTATCCACGTAGCCTGTCACGTGTGCCTGAATATGCCTGTGGACATCATGAGCGTATGGATGGTACCGGATATCCGCGTGGACTTAAGCGTGAAGAAATGTCTGTGCCTGCAAGGATAATGGGTATCGCCGATATTTTTGAGGCGCTGACTTCGAAAGATCGTCCTTATAAAAAGTCTAAAACGCTTACAGAGTCACTTCAAATTCTTGGTAGGATGAAAGTGAATCATCACATTGACCCGGATCTGTTTGACGTGTTTATCCGTGAAAAGATTTATTTGAAATATGCTGAGAAGTTTTTGGAGCCGGAGCAAATTGATGCGGTAGATCACTCAAAGATTCCCGGTTATATTCCATAATTCCTGAATTATTAAGCCAGATCTTTATCTGCTTATTTGTGCAGGCATCAAGCTTTCTACAAAGCTACATTTCTGCAGCCATGCTTGTCACAAGCCAAATAACTACCTTGTTCATACCAGTCACCCAGTACCCATCTGGTAATTAACCGACCATCCAGTTTAATCGTGTGTTGGTTCGGCCTGTGAGTATGCCCATGAATCAGCAGATCTGGCTGATATTTACTAAGCAAAGCATTTACTGCCTCGGCATTCACATCCATAATTTCCAGTGATTTTTGGGTCTTTGCCTGTTCGCTGCGCGCGCGGATAGTTTCAATCTGTTTTTTACGGACTTGCAGCGGCTGGCTAAGAAACTCAAGCTGCCATTTTTTATCACGTACCTGGGCGCGAAACTGCTGGTAGGCAATATCATCCGTACAAAGGTCATCTCCGTGACTTAATAGGACCTGCTTGCCATGCATGTCAATCATGGTAGGGTCATTGAGCAGGCTGACCCCCGCCATCTGGCAAAAGTCTTCCGCAATAAGAAAGTCGCGGTTTCCGTGCATGAGAAATACTTTAACGCCTGCATCGGAAAGTTTTCTAAAGCCATTGATAATCTGCTTATGAAAAGCATCATCAATGTCATCATCACCGGCCCAGTATTCAAATAAATCTCCCAGAATATAAAGCGATTTCACTTTTGAGGCCTTATTCTGCAGGAACTCAATAAAAGCAGCGGTAATGGCGGGGCGACTTGCGCAAAGATGCAAATCAGAAATGAATAGAGTGGTGTCAGGTTGATGAGGGTTGGTGTCGATAGGTATTTGCATCACGAGATAATAAGTCAGATAAAGATAAATGAGAACCTGAACCGTTAAATTTTAATTTATCTTTAAATGCGCTCTATGCCCGAAAGCTTTCTAGAGGTGCCGCATGGCATCATGTAGCACCTCAGTCTATGATTAAGCGCGGGTGGCTCGCTCAATAATAACGTTCTCTACGGGAACGTCCTGATGGCCTTTTCGGCTGGTTGTGGCAACTTGCCTAATTTTATCTATAACATCCATACCCGCAGTGACTTTGCCAAAAACACAGTAGCCCCAGCCGCTGCCGTTTGGTGCAGTGAAATTCAGAAAGTCATTATCGGCGACGTTGATGAAGAACTGGCTGCTGGCAGAGTGTGGCGCAGAAGTGCGTGCCATCGCAATCGTGTATTTGTCATTCGCTAAACCATTGTCAGCTTCGTTTTTAATTTCAGCTTCTGTAGACTTCTGGTTCATATCAGTGTCGAATCCACCACCTTGAATCATGAAGTTATTAATTACACGGTGGAAAATAGTGTTGTCATAAAAGCTGTTGTCTACATACTTTAAAAAGTTAGCGACCGTAATCGGTGCTTTTTCAGCATTGAGTTCCAGAGTAATTTCGCCAAAGTTAGTTTGTAGTTTAACCATAGGGATATCCTTAAAAAATGAATTAGTGGAAAAGAGGTTAGAGCTTTATCAGTTAACGCTTGCCCCGAGACCTTAAAGACTATGATGCAAGCGATAGTTTTGGATTAGATTTGACAAGTTGATATTGTATGATAATTTTCACTATATGAAACGCCTGTAAGCCTACAAATTTGAGCTGATGCCGAACGGAGCAAAAGCTCGTGCCCTGTGGCTCAATATGCTGGTGCTTGCCGCTTTGTCTATAACAAAGCCGTGATAGGGCATAATGAACAGTATCAGACAGATAAGACTTTTAAGTTTAGCTACACAAAAATAGCAAATCTATTGCCACAATGGAAGAGCGAACCCACTGAAGGTATCACCCCAAATATTGGCGTGATACCTGTAGGGATCCCTGCTCTTTAGGGCGGGGTGGATGTTAAAAAGGTGCTTTGTTAATTTTAATGTCGTTAATCAACACTGTTTCTTTCGGTACATCGCTGTATGGACCAACATTGCCGGTTTGGCTTGATGCAATTTCGCGTACTACATCCATGCCCTTAAGAACGCGGCCAAATACACAGTAACCAATCAATTGCGGATCCGGACTCTGGTAGTTCAGGAACTGATTGTTTTCCAGGTTGATAAAAAACTGAGAGGTTGCTGAGTCTGGGTCTTGAGTTCTGGCCATGGCAATTGTACCGATGTCATTTTTGAGACCATTGCCAGCTTCGTTGATGATAGGTGCGCCGGTGTTTTTTTCTGCCATGTCGGGTGTAAAACCGCCGCCCTGAATCATGAAGCGATTAATAACACGGTGAAAAATAGTGCCTTTGTAAAAGCCTGCATTTACATACTGAATAAAATTATCCACAGTTTTTGGAGCTTTTTCAGGGTATAACTCAATAATAAAGCTGCCGCGATTGGTATCCACAACGACTTGTGGATTAGCCGCAGATGCTGATGTGCTTAACATGGCTAGTAGTAGTAAGGCGTAGAGTTGACGCATATGATTCCTTATTGGGTTGGTTGAGGTAATAGTTTAGAGCGATGCGCTTATGAAATTAAACAGTCAGTCAATCGGACGAGTGCCTAGTACGTTACAGCCTGTTTAAGCTGAATCCTCATAAATAATCTTCTAGCCGTTATTTTCTTGAATCCGTCGTTTTGTTGCCGATACCTAATAAATCTTTGATTAAAGATAACTTGCCTTGGACGCGCGTATTTGCTGTATCAATTTGCAATGCTTTACCGTAAGATTCACTAGCCATACGCGCATAGATATCACCTAGATTTTCATGGGCTGTTGCATAGCTTGGGTATGTTTTAATCGCTGTTTCCAGCGCTTTACGTGCTTTGTCAAACTGACCCTTGTCAGCATAAAGTACTGCCAGATTGTTGTATGGCTCAGGCAGATTGGGGAATTTTTCAGTGACGTCAGTAAAAACCTTAATAGCTTCTTCGCGGCGACCCTCTTCAGCCAGTAATACGCCTTTCATAAACAGACCTTGCGGATTTTTCGGGTTTGCAGCAATAAAGGTGTTTACGAGATCAAGTGCTACTGCTGTCTGTCCCCGGTCTGCCAGTTGAGATATTTCGTTAAGCTCATCAGCATGTGCTGCAGTGAACGCGAAAGATACAGATAAAATCAGTACAAAACGGGCAATAGACGCCGTGAGCGACGCAATAAGATTATTCATTGTGATATACTTTTTTATGAATTTTAATAATTGTTTAATTCTATCAATAGGCTAAGCAACCTCCAATAGCTCATTTAGGTTTAAGCCTATAAATTAACCTAAACTGCAAATTTGTAGGCTGACTTGATAAGCAGCGCTCAGCAAACTTACAACTCAAAAAAACATACAATTCAATCAATCTAGCACTAAATCACTATGTTAAAAATATACAACACGTTAGCCCGCGAAAAGCAGACTTTTATACCCATTGTTGCAGGTAAAGTCAGCATGTATGTCTGTGGCATGACCGTTTATGACTATTGTCATCTAGGGCATGCACGCGTCATGGTGGTGTTTGATATGGTGAGCCGCTGGCTGCGAGCTTCTGGTTACGATGTGACTTATGTTCGTAACATTACTGATATTGATGACAAGATTATTAAACGTGCGAATGAGAACAATGAAAGCATTGCGCAGCTGACGCAGCGTTTTATTGATGCGATGGATGAAGACTCGGCGAAGCTTGGCGTTATTCGGCCGGATATAGAACCCAAAGCGACTGAGTTTGTTAGTGGCATGCTCAGTATGATTGTCGCGCTGGTTGAAAAAGGATTTGCTTATCCGGCAGCCAATGGCGACGTATTTTATGCAGTAAATAAATTTGAAGGCTACGGTAAATTATCCGGAAAATCGCTTGAAGATCTGCGTGCCGGCGAGCGTGTGGAAGTTGATAGCTTTAAGCGGGATCCGATGGACTTCGTGTTATGGAAGGCGGCCAAGCCGGGAGAGCCAAGCTGGGATTCGCCCTTTGGCGGACCCAATGGTGGTAAAGGTCGCCCAGGCTGGCATATTGAATGCTCAGCGATGAGCTCGCACCACTTAGGACATCATTTTGATATTCATGGCGGTGGGCAGGATTTACAGTTTCCGCATCACGAAAATGAGATTGCACAATCAGAAGCAGCGCATAGCCACGATGGCAAATCCTGCCAGATGGTGAATTACTGGATGCATAATGGTTTCGTGCGCGTTGATGATGAGAAGATGTCTAAATCTTTAGGCAATTTCTTTACGATACGCACCGTGCTCGAACAATACGACGCTGAAGTTGTGCGCTTCTTCATACTGCGCGCACATTATCGCAGTCCACTCAACTATTCTGACCAGCATCTGGATGATGCAAAGTCTGCACTGACACGTTTATATACGGCTTTGCGCGGTGCGGACGTGGTTGATGGCGCTGTTGATTGGAAGCATCCGCAGGCGATACGATTTAAGGCAGCTATGGATGATGACTTTAATACAGTGGAAGCTTTGGCGGTGTTATTTGACCTGGCGAATGAAGTAAATAGAACAAAAGATGCTGATGCACTGCGCTTGCTTAAAGGTTTAGCCGGGGTTCTCGGCTTGCTGCAGCGTAACCCGGATGCATTCCTGCAAGGCGCAATGAATGCAGAACTTGATGTTGAGGGTTTGATTCAGGCGCGCCTGAGTGCCAAGAAAAATAAAAACTTTGCTGAGGCGGATGTTATTAGAAAGCAGCTCTTAGAAGCCGGTATAGTGCTGGAAGACACCCCGCAGGGCACCACCTGGCGTCGTGCCTAAGCTCTTGTATTGTTAAAAATAATTAATTAAAACAGTAAGGAAATTGATATGCCAGTTAAATTGACAGCGCCGGAAGCCGCATCTTTATTGCCAATTAAAGGCGTTCAATTGGGGTTTGCAGAAGCCTATGTAAAAAAACCTAACCGTAAAGATGTGCTGGTAATCAAACTGGCTGAGGGCACTCATGTTGCCGGTGTGTTTACTAAAAACCGTTTCTGCGCTGCACCTGTGATTTTATGTAAAGAGTTTCTTGCGCTTAATCATGGCATACGTGCATTGCTGGTCAATACCGGCAATGCAAATGCCGGCACTGGTGAAGATGGCCTCAAACGCGCGCAGCAAAGCTGTGATGCGCTGGCTGGTTTGCTTAGCATCAAGTCAAACCAAGTATTGCCTTTTTCTACTGGTGTGATTCTGGAGCCGCTACCGGTAGATAAGGTAATTGCCGGTTTACCTGCTGCCATTTCAAATCTGAAAGAGGATAATTGGCTCAATGCTGCTGAAGCGATCATGACAACGGATATCGTCGCAAAGGGTACGTCACGCCAGATTCCACTAGGCGGTAAGGCAATTACCATTACCGGTATCAGTAAAGGCTCCGGCATGATTCATCCGAATATGGCGACCATGCTTGGCTACATCGCAACCGATGCTGCAGTGAGTCAGGCTGCGCTTGAGCAAATCATTCAATATGCGGTGAACAAGTCATTTAACTGCATCACTGTGGATGGCGATACTTCAACCAATGATAGCTTGATTGTGATGGCAACCAATCAGGCAGGCAATGCTGAAATCACTGCCGAAAGCGCTGACTTTGCTGCGCTGCGCGATTCTATCACTGATGTTGCAATTGAGTTGGCACAAGCCATCGTGCGCGATGGAGAAGGTGCTACCAAATTCATGACCGTAACGGTTGAGGGTGGTAAATCACTAGAAGAATGCCGCAAAGTTGCTTATGCAATAGCCCATTCACCGTTAATAAAAACTGCATTCTTTGCTTCAGACCCGAATCTGGGTCGTATTCTGGCGGCGATTGGCTATGCCGGTATTGATGATCTGGATGTCAATACCTTGCAGCTCTATCTGGGTGATGTACTGGTTGCCGAAAACGGTGGCAGAGCCGCCTCGTATCTGGAAGAGCAGGGTGCTGCAGTGATGAAAGAGTCAGATATTCTGGTGCATGTAATATTGAATCGTGGCAGTGAGGATATTACGATCTGGACCTGTGATTTCTCATATGACTATGTCAAGATTAATGCCGATTATCGTTCTTAATCAGGTCGTTATATCTTAATGAGTGTTTATGATAAAGCGGCCAGCGATGTAACTGAGAACATTACTGAGGCTGCAGTAGGCGTCATTCAGGCGCATGATGGATCGGTGCTGCTGGGGCAGCGTCCTGCAGGCAAGCCTTGGTCTGGTTACTGGGAATTTCCGGGTGGCAAGATCGAGGCTGGTGAATCTCCTGAACACGCGTTGGTAAGAGAGCTGCAGGAGGAGCTGGGCATTACACCAGCACGGTATTACCCATGGATCACGCGCACTTATAATTACGAGGCAAAGTATAACGCGCAAGGCGAGCTGGAAAGTCCTGCCAAAACAGTCAAACTTCATTTTTTTATCGTTACCGAGTGGACTGGCGAACCTGCCGGGTTAGAACGGCAGGCAATAAGCTGGCAAAATCCGCAAGTTATTAGTGTAGGGCCAATGCTGCCGGCGAATGCACCTATATTAAGCGCGCTGTGTTTATCTTCAGTTTATGCTATTACTAATTTACATGAATTGGGTGAAGAGGTGTTTTTTGACCGATTGAGATCCGCTTTGGCGCGCGGCCTTAAAATGATACAGATTCGCGAAAAGCATCTTTCTTCTGAACAGCTCATGCAATTTTCGCGCAAGGTTATTGCAGAAGCAACTCCGTATTCAGCCAAAGTTTTCATCAATTCAGACTTGGTCTTGGCAAAAGAATTAGCTGCTACAGGTGTACATTTTTCTACTGCTCAGTTGATGGCGCTGCAAGCAAAACCCCAGGGTTTGTTGTGCGGGGCTTCCTGTCATAATCAGAGCGAACTGCTGCAGGCATCTAAATTAGGGATGGACTATGTGATGCTTTCTCCAGTGCAGCCTACCATGAGTCATCCGGAGGCAAATGCATTGGGTTGGGAATGTTTCGCGCAATTGATAGCAGGTTATGCATTGCCTGTGTTTGCTTTGGGTGGGATGCAGATCAAAGAGCTGGATTATGCCAGAACAAAAGGTGCTCACGGAATCGCCTTGCAACGCGCAATATGGAATCAGCAGTAATCGGCTTTAACGCTGGTACTAGTGATGGTGGTGATGGCCGTGGTCGTGGTCATCAGTGTCGGCGGGCGTTTTAATAGGCGCTTTGACTAGCTGTTTGAATTCCGTATTGCCAGATCTGAAAGTGAGCTCAAAATTCACATGCTCGCCAGCAGTTAACGGTCTTCTCAAATCAAACAGCATTAAGTGGAACCCGCCTGGTTCCAGTTTATATGGCTTGCCAGCTTTAATTGCCAAGTTATCCAGCATGCGCATCTTCATCACGCCGTTTTGCATAGACATACTATGAATTTCAACACTTTTAGTGGCATCACTTGACGCCCTAATGAGCATTACATCCTGTTTACTGTTAAATGTCATGTAGGCAGCGCCAACGTCCTGTCCGGGACTTGTCGGCCTAACCCATGCGTTTTCAATAGATACGCTATCTGCTGCACTTGCTATAGTGCTGCTGATTATCAGTGTCAGGGTCAGGAAAAAATGTGATAAACGTAGCAAAGAAAACATTGGCAGCAGCTTAATCATAACTATTCTCAAATGATAATTATTAAATCTATGGTTATTGAGTTGGTAGTTCATCACCCACCTGGTCAGATTTTGCATCCGCAGGGATGGCATATTGCTCACTAGCCCACAGTCCAAGATCAATGAGTTTACAGCGCTTGCTGCAAAAAGGTCGATATGGATTGTCTGCAGAGTACTCGCTTAATTGTTTGCAGGTTGGGCATGAAACGGAGCGTTTTTTAGGGCTGTTCATAATAAAAATAATGAATTAAGGTAGGGCGTTAGTTTTGCAGAGTTTAATATTGGGGGCTGTTTATAAATTACATAATGTAAGCGAGAATTTAACATCTTCTTCATACTTCTGTGGTTTCTGCGCGCAGTCAAGCGAATTGAAGCGTATGTTGATTGCATATTTGTTAGCGCTTACTTCCGGAAAGCAGGTAATGGCATCGTCAACTTCAATTTTTAACATCTGGGCCGGTTTTGCTCCGCCCAGCATTTTCTGATAAGCCCCATTGACTGCAATCAGTGGAGTAGTAGAACCGCTGCCACGCAAGATGCGCAAAATAATTATAATCGCCTGCTGCATCGGAATCAGCGGTTGGAGCCACGATTTAAGATCTCTTGTACGGCGTGCTTCGCCCAGTCCTAGCCAATAGTGGTAGGATGGAACGTCAAACTCACATACCCCTCCTGGAATGCCTGCGCGCTGCTTGATGCTCATCAGCCACTCATTGGCGCGCAATGTCTGCCCAAGTTTTGTGGTTTCTAAGCGCAAAGCATTGGAAGCGATATCAATATCTTTAAGCATGGCTTGAAGTGCGTCTGCGACAATTGCCGGATTGCCGACAAGCAATTGCATCGCATGTTTTTGGCGATCCAGTTCCTGTAAAAGCTCAGATTTTAGTTCTGATCGATCTACCACATCTAATATTTGCAGTAATGTCAGCAGTGCGCAATGGTGGTGATATTCATGTCCGGCTGCAACGTTATGCAGAACTTTGGCGAAGAGATCCTCCACACGAAGCAAAGTGCGTATGCGTTCATTGAAAGGATAATCGTAACTAGGCATTTTTCATAACGTTATAGCATTTAAATGAGCTCTTATTAGCAGCAAGTTTAATCATGCTCGAAAAGTTGAACTGAATTATTAAATTTATTTGCTAACTATGCAAGTTTTAATAAATTTATTATGTATTTTATTCACTTTTTCATTCAACTCCGCGAGTGAGCCATTGTTATCTATGACCTCGTCAGCGCCATTTAGCCTGACTTTTCTCGATGTTTGTGCAGCCATCATCGCCTCTACTTCCTCTTTGCTTAGTTTGCTGCGAGCGATTGCCCGGCTAATCTGAGTACTCTCATCACAATCAATGACCAGTATTTTGTCTATCACAGTCTGATAACGATTATTTTCAAATAGTAACGGGATCACCAGTATCTGATACTGTGGTTGAAGCTTGCTTTCGTTATTCTTAAGCTGCTCTATTGCACGTTCATAAATTGCAGGGTGCAATAAGCCCTCAAGCTTGATACGTTCAGCCGGGTTATTAAGCACATGGGCACGAAGTTTGCCGCGGTTCAGGCTGCCGTCGTCATTTAAAACCCCGGCGCCAAACATATGCTGGATTTCAGAAAGTGCGGGGCTGCCTGCAGCCGTTAGCTCATGCGCAATCACATCTGTATCCACTATAGGAACGCCCAGTTGTGCAAAATGTTTGGCTGCCTCGCTCTTGCCGGAGCCTATGCCGCCTGTGAGTGCAACTATGTACATATGCAAATTTTTATCAGTAATTTTAAAGCTATGGCAGATAAATCTGCGATAGCTGCTGCCCGAAAAATAATGCTGCGATACCGCCAATCGCTAAAAATGGGCCAAAAGGAATAGGAATTTCTTTGCTGCGTTTAGTCAGCACTATTAAGGCAATACCGATAATAGCACCTAAGGTAGATGACAGCAGAATAACGGCTGGCAGAAGTTGCCAGCCAAACCAAGCACCAATTGCCGCCAATAGTTTAAAGTCACCATAACCCATGCCTTCTTTGCCGCGGATAAGTTTAAACAGCCAGAAAACTGACCATAAAACCAGATAGCCTGCCATTGCGCCAATCGCAGCGGATTTTAAGTCAGTAAAGCCAAAATTCAGATTAAATAACACGCCAAGCCACAGTAGCGGTAAGGTGATGTCATCGGGCAATAGCTGCGTATCAAAATCAATAAAGGTGAGCGCAATTAAAGCGAAGACGAATACCCAGGCGAAGAGTGTCGCTGAAGTATAGCCAAATTGCCAGCTGGTCAGGCCGATTAATGCGCCGGTGAGCATTTCTATTAAAGGGTAACGCATGCTGATTGGCGTTTTGCAGGCACTGCAGCGGCCTCTTAACAGCAAATAACTAATAACGGGGATGTTTTCTAGTGCTTTAATCTTGTGCCCACAGTGCGGGCAGGTGGAGCGGGGTTTGGAAAGTGTGAATTGCGGCTTCGCGGGTATATCTTTGCCCTCAAGTTCCATGCAGTTGTTATGCCACTCTTGTTCCATCATCTTGGGTAATCGATAAATAACAACATTCAGGAAGCTGCCCACCATTAAACCGAAAATAACAGAAATAGTAATGAATAAAGTGCTGTTTTCCTGCAGCAGGCTTGATAGCTCAGTAAGGCCAGTAGGCATAAGTATCCCTTTTTATAGTTTAGTTGAGACTATAGCGTGCCATAAAACCGCTGTAAACTTAATGTGCCAATCCATCGTTAAATATAACAATGCTTAAAATGTTTTTTCTGATTTATTGCAATGTGGACTTGAAATACATGCACCTCGCCACAAACATAGGACATGTATTCAAGATTATAATAAGCATGTATGGCAAGAAGGAAATGAAATGACAGATAATATTGATCAACAAGATGTAATTGAACTAATTAAGGCTGAACTTGGGAAGGCTGAATTTA
>JBFZCQ010000263.1:0-3253 GCA_041307905.1 Methylotenera sp. | reverse complement strand
GCCTGACATTAACAACCAACTATGACCAAAAAAATACCAGTAGATTGTATGCCTTCATGCGGTTCATGTTCGTTTTTTGAAAAAGAACCTAAAGATGAAATGGGTTATTGCAGACGGTATCCTCCAGTAATCATTAATCTTAACGATGATGAATACGAGTCTATCTTGCCGATTGTAAATTTAACCGATTGGTGCGGAGAATTTAACCGTTTCGTGAATTAATAATGAAAAAAGTTAATAAAGAAGAATTTATAGCACTTTGGAATAGATTTGGCTCTGCTTCAGAAGTTGCAAAATACCTAGATGTTTCTGTCAGAAATGTTCATTTGCGGCGTAAACGGATAGAAGCAAAAGAGGATATTGTTTTGTTGTCTACCGCAAAGAACAGTCCAAACCCTTTTCTTAAATTTTCAGCAAACAATGTACGTACAAATTATTCGTTAAAGGATGGCTGTATTGTTGTCGCTTCAGACTGTCATTACTGGCCAGGAATTATAAGTACGGCTCACCGTGCGTTTGTAAAACTTATTGCAGACATAAAGCCAAACATGGTGATTATGAATGGCGATGTATTTGACGGTGCTGGAATCTCAAGATACCCCGCCTCTAACTGGCAGACTTTACCCAGCGTAAAGCAAGAGCTAGAGACCTGCCAAGAGCGACTAGAGGAGATTGAGAAGGCTGCAAAGGGAGCATTACTGCATTGGACATGGGGCAATCACGATAACCGCTTTAACGCTCGTCTAGCGTCCCAAGTAGGGGATTCATTTAAGGGTATTCAAGGGATGAATTTAACGGATCATTTTGCAAAGTGGAAATTTTCAACAAGCATAATGGTGAATAACAATACCATTATCAAACATCGCTACCATAATGGCATCCATGCAGCCTATAACAATGCTTTAAAGTCTGGCACATCAATTGTAACTGGCCATTTACATTCGTTAAAAGTAACGCCTTGGACTGATTACAATGGCACAAGATATGGCGTTGATACTGGGACGCTTTGCGATATAAATGGCGATCAATTTGAGTATTCTGAAGACAACCCTAAAAATCACAGGTCTGGGTTTGCAGTGCTAACGTATTGCGATGGTAAATTAATGCCACCAGAACTCTGTGAAGTCGTTAACGAAGATGAGGGATCAGTTTATTTCCGAGGGTCTGTAATCGCTGTATAAGCCGCTTCAGCGTATTGTTTAGCGGTCTTTATCATCTGATCCTCTGATAGCCCACCACGGGCTATAAGGCCACCTAGAGCGGCTGCAAAGTACACTCGCCACTCGTCTGATTTAGGTTGTTCCCACTTAACATCGTCAGGGTTCTTTCTAGGTCTGGGCATTATCTATCCATAGTAAAAACATTAAACAGCAAATTGCATGGGCAAGATGATTTTTTCCGCTATCTGGGTCTATTTTTTCTGATTCATGCCACGCATTAATATGGCGCATAGCAGCATCGTAGTAGCGTATCTCATTATCGGGAACGTATTTCCAGTTATCTACAGAATATTTTTGAGCACCAAACTCCAGCACATCAATCACTTCATTAATAGCGCCTGACGGTAATAGGCTCCATCTGCGCTTTCCGCTATCAAACTTTATGCCCTTATCCATAAGTCTGCCGGTTGAATTTTGTATCGTTTAACGCGTCTCTTTGCATTAGCTAAATCTATTCTATCAATATCTTTTTTCATTTTATTTCTAAATCGTTTACTTTTCTGTGCTTCAGTTAACGGTTTAGGCTTTGTTTTATTTCTTAAATTACCAGTTTTATAAAAAGCATAAAACATTGTTCTTTTGCCTTTTGTACATAAAACCCAAGAATCAATATAAATTAACTTTTCTTGTAATAAATATTTTATGTAGCATTTAACGCAAGACTTAGATATGTGTATTGCTTCTGATATATCTAGTGAACATTGTTGTTTATCTTTAAGAAGCGTTAATATTTTATTAATCTTTACTTTTGCCGGTGTACTGTCAAAAGAATATCTATTTAGTATCTTTGATCCAAGCGCCATGTTCGTTTAAATAGCCTGTTCTGTCTTTAATTTCGTTGTAAGCGGATTTTAAACATCTTGTAAGGTCAATATCTTCTATAGCGGCCACGTTAATAAGACATACAAGCAAATCCCCAATACCATCAATAATGCCAGGTCTATCCCGTTTAATAATAGCATCTGATAACTCTCCCATTTCTGATAATGCTTTTAGCAATTGAGTCTTTGAGTCAGAGTTTGCAATAATGCCGCGTTTTTCTGACCATCGTATTACTTCAAGTTCAATTCCAGCAAAACTCATTTCAGCAATTCCTTAATCTCAGCTATCGGCAAGCCGAATACTTCATGGACTCGAATAATAAAGTCTGATGATGCGTTTGCTTTTTTGTTTCTAATGCGACTAATTACTGGTGGTGCAACATCTAATCTGTCAGATAATTGACGGTCATTCTTAATTTCAAAACGCTTTAATAGTTCATCTAAAAGTGTCACATTTCCTCCGTTAGTTAAGTAAACGACTGAGCACTGTTTTCCCTGTCTTCCTGCCATAACTACCCGGTGTTTTATGGCTTTCCGGTTCTAGGTGAGTCCGCTTACTAGATTCGCGTCCCAATGCCCATGCGTTTACTTACATAGATGGGCAGGTTGCAACCTTTACTTTGCCGTGTGCAATATGCCACTGACGCCTCTGGCCTGCCCATTTATGTAAGTCCCAGTCTTTCCTGGGTGTCTGCAAAGTCACTAGAAGGGAAACACGAAGGAGACACTAGCCTTTGCTGCCATAGTTACGCGCCACTATTGGCTGGGCGCTGCTACTTAAAAAGGCACGTCTTGGTCAAAATCATCTTCTACTTTAGCTTTGGGCTTTCCTGCTTTATCTTCTTTCGGCTTAATTGAAAGGCTTAGAAACTTACCTTTCTTGCCTTCTTTAATCCACCCTGAAAGCCAGTATTCAACACCATTGACGTTAAGCGAGCCAGATTGATCTGGGTGGTTATCGCTGGTCTTATTAAGGTTCTTAGAGATAATCCCACGATTTGTATTGTCGTATTCCATATTATTCCTATCGAGTAGTAAATTTTTTAATTGCACTGCGGTGTTTGCTATTTAACTGACTCCACAACGCTGTTTTCCAATCCGCATCCAGCTCTAACGAATTGATATATTCCACTGCACCTTCTACATCTTCTTTATTCAGCAAAGAAATAATGTTCCATGCAAAGCTAAAAATCATTCCTTGTTCCTCAGTAG
>JBFZCQ010000262.1:0-9865 GCA_041307905.1 Methylotenera sp. | reverse complement strand
CTCTGCTGCAAAGGCCGGTATGCACGGTTTCACAAAAGCGGTAGCACAAGAAACAGCCGCTAAAGGTATTACTGTAAACACTATTTCACCTGGCTATATTGGTACTGAAATGGTCATGTCTATCAAGCAAGAAGTTCGTGATCAAATCGTTTCTGGAATTCCAGTGGGTCGTTTAGGTAAACCAGAAGAAATTGCAAAGTTGGTATCTTATTTAGCTTCTGAAGATGCCGCTTTTATTACTGGTGCGAATATCGCAATTAATGGCGGTCAACATATGTGTTAATTTTTTAGGCGGTTATGATATGACCGCTTAAAAAAACAAGATTAACCAATAAACAAAAAGCCCCAAAATGGGGCTTTTTTCACTCAACAAACCTATTCCATTAAGATTTAGGTGTATTTGTGACTTTTGGTTTTTTAGGGCTTGAAGGTTTAGCTGCTACTTTAGGCATTAAAGTGGCCTTAACAACTTCAGGTTCGTCTGCTTTTGGCGCAACTTTAGCAGCAGCCACTTTAACTGGGGCTGGTACATCACGTTGAATCAACCATTTTGAAATTGCTGGTGCCAATTCTTTTTGAGAGCGTGAGCCCACAAATACACCAATATGTCCACCTTGAAACTCGTATAAAGTTTTATCTTCTGAGCCCACTAAGTCATTAAATGGCTTGGTAGCTGCAGGTGGCACTAAATGGTCAGCAGATGCGTAGATAGTTAGTATCGGCATAGTAATTTTGCCTAAATCTACCGTTTTCGCACCGAGCTTTAATTTACCTTTGACTAACTTGTTGCCTTGATAACAGTCTTTAACAAACTGGCGTAAACATTCACCTGCTTGACCTGGGCTATCGAAAATCCATTTTTCCATACGCAGGAAGTTGAGTAACTTTTCTTTATCTTCCATAACATCAAGCATATCAATATACTTTTTAATGTTTAAATTGAAAGGCATTAGCATCAAAAAACCATCATTCAGGATATTGCCTGGAACAACACCATAGGCATCAACCAATGCATCAACATCCATTGTTTTTGACCAGTTAAATAGCAGGCCATCGTTTGTTGAAAAATCAAATGGCGCAACAAGTGTAATCAGATTCTGTATTTTTTCTGGATGCAGAGCTGAGTAAATAGCTGAGAATGTGCCACCTTGGCAAACACCCATTAAGCTCACTTTTTCACTCTTAGCACTTTTTCGCACGGCTTCCACGCAGTTATCAATATAACCATTGATGTAGTCATCCATACTGAGATAGCGATCAGATGGTGTTGGGTAACCCCAATCAATTATATAAACATCTAAGCCTAGCTTGAGCAGGTTACGAATGAAGCTACGGTCAGGCTGTATATCCAACATGTAGGGACGGTTTACTAACGCGTATACCACCAACACTGGAACACCACACGATTTATCAGCCTCTGCTTTATAGCGATAGAGTTTGAGTTTATCTTCTTCGTAAATTAGCTGCCTAGGTGCCGTACCAACATCAATTTCTTCAATGTCAGTCAGTAATTCTGCCCCTTTAATAAGTTTGCTATTAAAGTCGCCTAAATACTTCATTGTTAATTTAGCATCAATATTTGAGAATGGATTATTCATGATTGTTATTCCTTAGTTTTCGATGCTGAGGTTTTTAATTCTTTAATTTGAAATTCCATACTTTTTACTTGTTTACGTAAATCGTAGACCAGCTTATAAACTTCATCCATTTCAGAGCGTCGTGCTATAGGTAAATCTGCAAGTTGATTTTCAATAATTTCGTTGTAAAGCTTGCGAGCATTAAAGCCCGCTTCAGTCATTGCATTACGTTTTTTTGAAAATTCTTTAGTTTGGAACAGTTTATTAAAAGTCTTTTCGTTAACATCAATCCACAAGGCGAAAAACTCATCAAATTTCTCAAACTTTTCACCCGCTTCAACTTTTTCTGCCAACGTTTTAATTACTGCTTGCATGGCTTCTTGGCCAGTAACTTGCATCAATTGTTGGTATTCAATATTGTTTGCCGCAAAGCTAGACATGGCTTTAGCACATTTAGATATAAGCTCCATTTTTTCACGGTCTTTACCCACCGCTGGAGCGCTAAATACTTTACCAGTGGTACTTTCAAAAATAGCATATGCAGCTTGCATTTGTTTGATTAGAGTTTCTGGCTGAAAATCATTTTGTGCAAAATTACCCTGCATGAAATTACTAGACTGTGATTTTGCAGCGTTAATCCATGCATCTGTCCATGGCTTACCAAATTGTTGATAAACATCAGCATATTTAGCAGTCTGTTCCTGCAGTTGGCTCATCGCGCCAATGTCAAAATTAAACAACTTTTCAACAAGCGCTTTCATCTTAGCTGGATCTGCTAAATCTGCGTAATTGTTCGGGTCTATGCTTTTATTACGAATCGCATCTAACATAGGCTGCCAAAGCTCGTAAAGCTTTTGCATGGCATCATTACCATAAAGTGTTTTGCTAAAGGTGTCTTTGGCTAAGGTAGCATCGACCCCCATAGGGAATGCCTGAAACGCTGATTTAGTCCAATTTGTGAAAGGGTTGTCAGTAGCTCCACTAGTATTCATAAAGAACGACTGCATTTGCGCCGCTTGATCTTTCAATGAGTTAATAGCCTGCTGTTGTGTTTTCATCCAACTCTCAATGTAATCACTAGGATTTTCCACGTTCATTCCTCTTCAGTTTCCACCTAGCTGACTAATTTCATTATCAGTCATCTAAGCGCATAATATTTAGTATTGAGTGTAAAACTAGCATCAGTTACCGTTAAGTAACCGATGCATATTGCATGGTTTGTTTTAGCTATTTATTTAGCTGGATTTGCAATGTCAATGAAGCTTTTTAAAACTTCACGGCTGATAGCTAATTGCTTTTCATAAGCACTGATGCAGTTTTCTTGCACTTTAAGCGCTTCTTCAGTAGCGCTTTGTGAATTACTCGCCACTGTGCTGAACCATGTATTGAATTGATTTAATGCTTCTTTAGTTTGCGGTGTTTCTGGCAAACCTGGAATTGTAGTAAATGCGGCTTGTGTCTTACCAATAGCGTCCATCCACTGAACGCGCAAGTCTTTTTGAGCATTAAGTAAATTGTTGAACACTTGTTTCTGTGTATTAGTTAAAACATCAAAATATTCAAGTTGTTTATCCATTTTTAGTTCCTTTCAAAGTTAAAATTAATCGCCCTAAATAACTTACTTACTTTTTTCGGGCGAGGACTGCTTAAGTACATCAAAAAAACTCTTAGTGACTTCGCGACTCATCTCAAGCTGTTTGTCGACTACTTCTTGCCATGCTTGTTGGGCTTTAGCACCGTTTTCAGCAATAAAGCGTTGTTGCAACTCTCGTATTGCGTCGCTTAATAGTTTATTTTCAGCCTTTGCGCTAGCGTATTGCTTCTCAAGCTCGTCATACTTAGCTTGTGGCACAAAGCCTAAAGTTTGGTAAAAATCAGCCATACGTTCCATCATCTTTTCAACAGTTGGAAATGCCTGACTTTCTGATGAAATACCCCAAAATTTATTGGCCGCTTCCATCCCTTGTTGCTGAGCGATTTTTAAAAACTCATTCGCACCGTTTTTAAACATAGGGTTGGAAAACATTTCAATCATCATGCGCATTTGTTGTTCAGTCATCATGGCTAATTTTCCTTATTCATTTGTTTTAATAATGGCTATTGATTACTAGTCTTGGATTCTTCCGCTGGTTTTTCAGTTGTACCTGATGTCCACATTTGCCATGGATTACTCATCATTTTGAACATATCAGCATCCTTCATTGCGCCAAACTGTTTTAGCCATGAACCTAACATACCGAAATAATTTTTGAGATCCCAACCTGAGTTGAGCATGAATGGCAAGGACCTATTGAGGTCACGAATGTAAGAGCGAACTACATAAGCCACATTGATATCTGGATCACCGAAAGCTTCCAAATGAGCTTTGAGCTTATCGTATTCTTCTTCGTCTAATCTTAAAGTGATAGGTTTGAGAGCCATTTTTGTTCCAATAAATACATTTAAAGTATGCTTATTGTAGTACATAAGTATTACTTGTCAACTACTAAATGAATATTTATTTAAAAATGTTCTCAAACCTCTTAGTGAATATTTCTTAAGACAGCTTGTTTGAAAAAGCAGGCTATCAGAAAGAACTAGTTGTTTTAAACAACAGGCTGTTTTAGTTGATCCAGAATTGCTGGATTTTCAAGCGTAGAAATATCTGACATTATTTCTTCACCTTTAGCTAAGGAGCGTAATAAACGACGCATGATTTTTCCTGAGCGTGTCTTAGGCAAGTTATCCCCAAAGCGAATTTCATCTGGTTTTGCAATTGGGCCAATTTCTTTACCCACCCAATCTCGAAGCTGTGCAACGATTTTCTTTGCTTCTTCACCTTCAGGACGCTCACCTTTTAGCACCACATAAGCCACAATCGCTTCACCTTTAATGTCATGAGGTTTTCCAACCACCGCAGCCTCTGCGACTAATGGGTTAGCAACAAGAGCAGATTCAATCTCCATAGTACCCATGCGGTGACCAGAAACATTCAACACATCATCAATTCGGCCCATAATTGTGAAGTAGCCTGTTTCTATATCGCGAATAGCACCATCGCCCGCAAGATAAAGTTTGCCGCCTAATTCTTCCGGAAAGTAAGACTGTTTGTAACGCTCAGGATCGTTCCATATATTACGTATCATGGAGGGCCAAGGTTTTTTGATTACCATAAAACCACCTGTACCCCATTCCACCTCATTGCCACTTTCATCCACTACAGTCATTTGCATACCAGGGAAAGGCAGAGTGCATGAGCCAGGCACCAAAGGAGTGACTCCAGGTAAAGGCGTGATGACATGACCGCCAGTTTCTGTTTGCCAGAAAGTGTCAACAATAGGGCATCTTCCACCGCCCACTTCATTGTAGTACCACATCCAAGCTTCCGGATTAATAGGCTCACCTACTGAGCCCAGTATGCGCAAGCTTGATAAATCATGTTGACGCGGCATATCACCGCCAAGCTTGATAAGAGACCGAATAGCCGTAGGGGCTGTATAGAAAATTGTGACGTGATGTTTTTCGATGACTTTCCAAAAACGTGACGCATCAGGATACGTTGGAACGCCTTCAAAAATGACTTGCGTTACTCCCACAGCTAGTGGCCCGTAAGCAACATAACTATGGCCAGTAATCCAGCCTACATCTGCAGTACACCAGAAAACATCATTATCTTTAATATCAAAAGTCCAGCGCATGGTATTCATTGCATGTAATAAATAACCGCCCGATGAATGCTGAACTCCTTTTGGCTTACCTGTTGAGCCTGATGTATATAACAAGAATAATGGATGCTCAGCATTGACGGTTACAGGCTCGCAGGTATCTGGTTGATTGGCAATCAGGTCATCCCACCAAATTTCACGCGATGAATCCCAAGTCACATCACCACCAGTACGTTTGAACACAACGACTTTTTCTACGCTATGGCACAAAGGGTCTTGCAATGCTTCATCCACAGCAGTCTTAAGCGGCATTTTTTTGCCACCACGAAATTGTCCATCGCAAGTAACAATCACTCGCGCCGCAGCATCATGCACACGTTCTACAAGGCTCTTAGCTGAAAAGCCACCAAAAACTACTGAGTGTATCAAGCCAAGTCTTGCGCAGGCTTGCATTGCAACTACCGCCTCAACTCCCATAGGCATGTAAATAACTACACGGTCACCTGCATTTAATCCTAATGTTTTAAGCCCATTAGCGAAACGACATACTTGATGATAAAGGGAGCGATAACTCACTGCATTCGAAGTACCATCGTCAGCTTCAAATATGATGGCTGTTTTATCACCATTTTTTTCTAAGTGACGATCTAAACAATTGTAAGAAACATTCAGCTCCCCATCTGCAAACCAGCGGTAAAAAGGCGCTTTACTGTCATCAAGTATTTGCTCAAATGGCTTATTCCATACTAGCAGTTCTCGCGCCAGCTTTGCCCAAAAACCTTCATAGTCTTTTTCGGCTTCAGCGCAAAGTGCGTCATAAGCTGCCATGCCTGATATTGCAGCATTTTTTACTATGCTATCACTAGGGTGAAATACACGACTTTCTTTTGACTCATTGCTCATTTTGCATTCTCCAAAAGTACTTGATAAAATCGAAGGTATCTTTACCGCTATTATTTACATCTAATAACTTCTTTGGTTATTTATTTTTTAACCCACCGCACTAATTGCGATTGTTTTCTTCACCTTAGCCAAACTTGCTGAGTAATCTGGCAATCGATCGAAATTCAAATACTGGTAGATTTCAGCCGTATTTTGTAACTTATTACCCACCGTCTCCATATACTCCGCATGCGTTGGCATACGGCCTAATTTAGCACATACCGCAGCCAATTCAGCTGAACCTAAGTACGCTCGCGCAGCTTTACCCATACGGTTATCAAAGTTACGATGACTAGTGGAGAATACCGTAGCTTTATCCGCGGCACGTACTTGATTGCCCATGCATAATGAACAGCCTGGTACTTCTGTGCGCGCACCGGTTACTCCAAACACAGCATACACGCCTTCATCACGTAATTGCGCTGCATCCATATGTGTGGGTGGAGCAATCCATAATCGTATGGAATACCGCTTGAGCCTTCTAACACTCTCGCTGCTGCGCGGTAATGGCCGATATTGGTCATACAGCTACCAATAAATACTTCATCAACCTTGTCGCCCACTACTGCTGACACAAAAAAGGAGCCGAAGCTCCTTTTTTAATTTAACCGCATTTACTTTCGCCGCAGTTGAGGCAAGTGAGGCAGCCATCCATAATGATGCTGGCTTTGGTGTTACATTTTTTACAAAGTTGCGCACCTTTTGGGAAACCTTCATCGTTTACTTCTTCACCCGGTTTTGCGTGTTTCTCAAAATACTCCGCTTTTTTCTCTTCGACCAGTTTTTGCTGGTGTTGATCTAAGCCCGGTTTTTTCAGCATACCGATTTCCTGCAAGTGCTGCTCAACCACTTCGCCAATCTCTGCAACCAAGCTAGGCACAAATCTACCACCTTTTTTGAAGTAGCCGCCACTTGGTTCGAATACGCTTTTGAGCTCTTCCACCAGAAACGTTACATCGCCACCTTTACGGAAGACAGCTGACATCACTCGAGTCAGCGCTACGATCCATTGAAAGTGCTCCATGTTTTTGGAGTTGATAAACACTTCGAATGGGCGACGGTGCTCTTGCGGTGTGCCTTCGTTCATGACGATGTCGTTAATCGTAATATAAAGTGCATGCTCAGTCACCGGTGTTTTGATTTTATAGGTGTTACCCACCAGCTTTTCCGGGCGGCCTAATGGCTCACCGAGTTGCACAACATTATTTGTGTTTTCAGCGATTTTAGCTTCAGCGGCCTTCGCTTTGTCTTCTTCTGATACCAGGTTATAGCCGACGATTTTCTTTTCAATTTTAATTGCCATTTTGTTCTCCTTACCTCTAGCGCTCAATGCGTAGAGGATGTTATTTGTTATTTAGCTGAGTTAAAACGTTACGCGCAATATGAGTGCTAGGCGAAAATTGGTTTTGAACCGGAATGCACATTGAAGTACATGAAGATTTAAAACCAATTTTTAACAACACAATCATGAGCATAGTAGTTTTAAGCAGCTAAATTTAAAATTTTCCGTAATAGCCTTCTTTTAACGCATCATAAAGATTCGCGGCACTGTGCATTTCGCCATCGTACTCAATCTCTTCGTTACCTTTTGCTTCAATTTCAGTGCCGTCTTCCAGCGTGAATTTGTAAGTGGTGTTTTCCAGATCTTTTTCAGTGACCAGTACGCCCTGGAAAGCTTCCGGGTTAAACCTGAATGTAGTGCAACCTTTGAGGCCTTTGTCGTAAGCGTAGAGATAGATATTTTTGAAGTCTTCAAAATCGTAATCTGTCGGTACGTTAATGGTTTTTGAAATCGAACTATCAATCCATTTTTGTGAAGCAGCCTGAATATCCACGTGCGCTTTAGCCATAATGGTTGAAGAATCTAGGAAGTAATCCGGCAACTGCTCTTCAGGCTTATCGCTGAATGGCATGGCGTTAGGGTTTACCAACTCACGGTAAGCTAACAGCTCATAAGAGAATACATCGACTTTCTCTTTTGATTTTTTACCTTCACGAATCACGTTACGTGCATAGTGGTGCGCAAAGCTTGGCTCAATACCGTTACTTGCATTATTCGCCAGTGACAGTGAAATAGTGCCGGTTGGTGCAATTGAGCTATGGTGCGTAAAGCGAACGCCTTTAGTGGCAATCTGGTTACGCAGACCTTCAGGGAACTGCTGCATGTAGCGGCTGTATTTACCCAGCAATACTTTACCGGCAATCTTCTGACCTACTTTAATGCCGTCTGCCGCCATTTCAGGGCGTTTTGCCAGCATGTCAGCCGTAACTTCGAATTTCTCATCCATGATTGGTGCCGGACCCTTTTCTTCGGCCAGCTGCACGCCTACGTTCCAGCCCTCTTCTGCCATCACGCGCGTTACTTCTTCAGTGAATTTGATTGACTCTTCTTCACCGTATTTCAATTTCATCATGGTCAGGCTAGAGCCTAAACCTAAATAACCCATACCATGACGGCGTTTACGCATGATTTCGTCACGTTGCTGTTGCAGCGGCAAACCGTTAATTTCTACGACGTTATCGAGCATACGCGTGAAGATAGCGACCACTTCTCGGTATTCTTTCCAGTCGAAGTAAGCTTCATCGGTGAATGGCTTTTTCACAAAACGAGTCAGGTTAATTGAGCCTAGGAGGCAGGCACCGTAAGGTGGCAATGGCTGCTCACCACATGGGTTGGTGGCGCGGATGTTTTCGCAGAACCAGTTATTGTTCATTTCGTTAACGCGGTCGATCAGGATAAAACCCGGCTCGGCAAAGTCATAAGTGCTGGACATAATAACATCCCACAAACGACGTGCTTTGATGGTTTTATAAACGCGACAGGCTACTTTACCGGCATCCTTGCCTTCAGTTTTAGTCAGGTATTTACCTTTGATTGGCCACTCGCGCCAAACTACCTGGCTGTCATCATTCACATTCAAGTTATCAATGATCGCTTCTTTTTCTGTCACCGGGAAAGCCAGTTTCCAGTCGGCATCCGCTTTTACCGCTTCCATAAACTCTTTGGTAATCAGGCATGACAGGTTGAACTGGCGCAGGCGACCGTTTTCACGCTTGGCCTTAATGAAGTCAGTAACATCAGGATGTGAGATATCAAACGTTGCCATTTGTGCACCGCGACGGCCACCGGCGCTAGATACGGTAAAACACATCTTGTCATAGATATCCATAAAAGACAGTGGTCCACTGGTATAAGCACCGGCGCCTGCTACGAACGCACCTTTTGGACGCAGGGTAGAGAACTCATAACCGATACCGCAACCTGCTTTTAAAGTTAAACCCGCCTCATGCACCTTGCCTAAGATGTCGTCCATGCTGTCAGAGATAACACCGGACACTGTGCAGTTAATAGTTGAAGTAGCAGGCTTATGCTCCAACGCGCCTGCGTTAGAGGTAATACGGCCAGCCGGAATTGCACCACGACGTAACGCCCACAAGAATTTATCGTGCCACTCGGCACGTTTTTCTTCAGTAGTTTCTACATCAGCCAGCGCACGTGCAACACGCGAATATGATGCGTCCATGTCTGCATCAACGTTGTCGCCCTGTTTTGATTTAAGGCGATACTTTTTATCCCATATATCAAGTGAGACCGGTTGGAACCACAAAGGTCAACTTGTAGTAATTAACTCGCAAAAATTAATTTTTAACTAAGTAACAACATCAATTATGACAACTCAATCAAATTCAAAACAAATCATT
>JBFZCQ010000261.1:0-2791 GCA_041307905.1 Methylotenera sp. | reverse complement strand
GACAGTTCCGCTTTATACTGGTGGTATGCGTGATGCGCGCTACCAAGAGGCAATCGCACTGGAACAGCAGGCGCTTAGCCAAACCGATGTCGCACGTCAGAGTGCGGTGCGTGATGCAAGGACTGCCTGGATGGCTGTGACGGTCGGTCAAGGGCAGGTGAAGGCGCTGGAGCAGGCACTACGTTCTGCCGAAATCAAGCTCGATTCAACAAAGCTGGGGCGTGATGTAGGGGACCGAACTACGCTGGATGTGCTGAACTCGGAGCAGGAACTGCACAATACCAGACTTGCTCTTTCACGGAGCCGCTATCAGGTTTTGCAGGCGTTGCTAAACCTGTCAGCCGCAGCGGGTGAGCTTGATGAGGCGCGCCTGCAAGAAATTAACGAAGCACTTGCTAAATAATTAGCAAAGGACAATATATGTTTACAAAACTTAAACTGGGATTGTGTTTTGCTACGATTCTAATGCTGGCGGGCTGCAATTCGGAACTAGCTTCGATAGCGCCGAAGCAGGCAGCTACCATGTTTTCCGAGAAAAAAGCCGTTATCTTAGACGTGCGTGATCTTCATGAATGGCAGGAGCAGCATATTGCAGGCGCTATTCATATTCCACTCGCGCAGGTTGAAGTGAGGCTCAGTGAGCTCTCACAATATAAGGGTAGCCTGGTGATTGTGCAGTGTCGCAGCGGCAAGCGTTCGGCAAAGGCTGCCAGCACATTGCAGTCTGCGGGTTTTACTCAGGTGTACAACTTAACTGGCGGCATTATTGCCTGGACTGATGATGGCCTTAAAACAGCTCAGTCAAAATTATAGGAGTATAAAAATGAATAGATCCCTATCCGGTATTTTATCCAAACTGACAGTTAGTGCTTCGTTGCTGTTAGCAAGTACTGTTTTTGCTGCTGGCAATACATCTGCAGAACAGTCGCAATATCTGGAAGAAAGCAGAAAAGTTGCACAGGAGTTTATGCAGACATTAGGCGGTACGTTAAAGAAACAGTTGGCACTCGGTGGCGCTGAGAGCGCCATAGGCGTTTGCAAGGAAATTGCACCGGCGCTGGCGAATGAATATTCAAAAAATGGCAGAGTAGTAAAGCGTGTTTCCCTGAAAAATCGTAATCCGGTACAAGGTGTTCCGGATACTTGGGAGCAAAATGTATTGGCAGGATTTGACCTCAATCAGCAAGAGGGAAAACCTGTGAGTGAAATGGAAGTAACCACCGTGAGTAATGATACAGATGGGCGTTGGTTCAGGTACATGAAAGCCATTCCGACCCAAGCTATGTGTTTACAATGCCATGGTCAGCCATCTGATATTTCAGAGCGAGTGCGTATATTGATATTGAATGAGTATCCGCAAGATAAAGCCGTGGGATATAGTGAAGGACAGGTGCGCGGTGCAATTTCTATCAAGCGTTTGTTAGAGACGGTACCAGTAACAAATTAATAACTATAAATCAAACAGCAAGGTAACAGAGGAGATCGGGAATGGCACACATCGTAATCATGGGCGCTGGCATTGGCGGAATGCCAACTGCTTACGAGCTTAAAGCAAAACTTGGCAACAATCACCAGATCACCGTCGTGAATACGGTTGATTATTTTCAGTTTGTGCCTTCTAACCCGTGGCTTGCTGTAGGTTGGAGTAAGCGTGAAAAAATCACCTTCCCGATACGGACTTACCTTGAGAAAAAAGGTATTAATTTCATTGCTCAACCAGTGAGCAAAATAGATGCGGAGCAGAACAGTCTGCAACTAGCAGATGGCCAAACGCTTAATTACGATTATCTGGTCATTGCCACCGGCCCTAAATTATCTTTTGACGAAGTTGAGGGCGCAGGCCCTAACGGCGGACATACACATTCCATCTGCTCCGTAGACCATGCGGAAAAATCCTGGGACGCCTATCAGGAGTTTATTAAAGATCCAGGCCCGGTGATTATTGGGGCGATGCCGGGAGCAAGCTGCTTTGGTCCCGCTTATGAATTCACATTTATTGTGAATAAAGACCTGCGCAAGAAAAAACTGCGTAAAAAAGTGCCGATCACCTATGTAACCAGTGAGCCTTATATCGGCCATCTTGGCTTGGGTGGCGTGGGCGATTCCAAAGGCATGCTGGAATCAGAATATCGCAACAACGATGTAAAATGGATTACCAATGCCAAGGTTACCAAGGTTGAGGCCGGTAAAATGTTTGTCACCGAACTCGATATGAGTGGCAATGTGGTGAAAGAGCACGAGCTGCCATTCAAGTATTCAATGATGCTGCCGGCATTCAAGGGGGTTGATCCCGTGGCTGCAGTAGAGGGCTTATGCAACCCCAGAGGTTTTGTGTTTATAGATGAGCACCAGCGCAGCAAGAAATACCGCAATATTTTTGCGGCCGGTGTATGTGTAGCGATTCCGCCGGTGGAAGTGACGCCAGTGCCTACCGGTGCGCCAAAAACCGGCTACATGATTGAATCCATGGTGACGGCTATCGCGCATAACATTGCAGCTGAATTAAATGGCCAAGCCGCAGATACTAAAGGCACCTGGAACGCGATATGCCTTGCCGATATGGGCGATACCGGCGCTGCATTTGTTGCTATTCCGCAAATTCCACCGCGTAATGCGAGCTGGATGAAAAAAGGTAAAAGGGTACATTACGCCAAAATCGCCTTTGAGACCTCTTTTATCTACAAGATGAAAAAAGGTACGTCTGAGCCGATATATGAAAAATATGTGTTAAAGGCAATGGGCATAGAAAAGTTGGATTAACGCAGTTTTAATTCGCGGTTGATTGGCATCA
>JBFZCQ010000260.1:0-10091 GCA_041307905.1 Methylotenera sp. | reverse complement strand
GACAATAAAAAAGCGGCCATAAATGAGCCGCTTTTTACTGTTTAAAGATTTTTAATCTTTGCGTATGGACTCACGGATATCACGCACTAGTCGAAATACAGACCAGCTGGTTTGCAGTAGCGCACTGAATCGCGCCACGTGCAGTCTGCTAATCAAGACTCCGGTTAATGTGCTTACACCAGCCATGAGTACCGGGTATTTTTTAAAGTAGCGAATTACTTCCAGACTGCGGTCTGCTAATACAAGCGGACCTCGCAATGGCTGCATACTTTGTGCCAATACCTCGCGCTGTGAGGCCGCTTTATAAATCAATTTTTGCCGCCGGTCAGCAAGGGCGGCTAATTTTTCGTTCATTACCAACTCCTGCCTGCTTAACGGTTAGTGTCAATTTCCTGATGGTCTTTGATGAGTTCAGCGAGGCTGGCTTCAAACATTCTCGGCATAGACTTTAATCTGCGCACAACGAGTGCACCTAATACAGCACCTGATACCAGGAAAAGTCCGGTGAGTGAACCCAGTACTAATAAACGGTGAGTATCCCAGAACACTACTACTACCAGGATAGTCAGCAGTACTGCGCCAAAACACAGGCTGAATAGTGAGACAAATGCCATTGCCAGCAAAGATATGAAGCGCTCGCGTCCTTCTTCCAGATCAGTACTTAGCAACTCAAGGCGCGTATGAATAATCGTAATGAGTGTGACTGTCAGGTTTTTCAGAGAGTTGAGCAAACCCTCTGCCGGATGGTTGGGTGTGTCTGCCATTGCAGTTTAGCGCCTGCCGATAAGCAGGCCAACGACTAAGCCTACCCCAGCTGCAATACCTACCGCATGCCATGGTTTTTGATGCACGTAGTCATCCGTTGCCTGAGCAGCAATTTTGCCTTTTTCAACTAGGGCATCCTGTGCTTCACCCAATTTTACTTTAGCCGCAGCCAGTGACTCTTCTGCTTTGGCGCGTAAGTTGACAACAGCCTCACCGCCTTGATTAGCTGTGGCTTTGATGAGCGCTTCAGCATCTGCGATGACTACTTTGAAATCGCTGATAAGCTGCTCTTTGGTCACCGTAGTGTTTTGTAAGTTATTACTCATTGTAATGCTCCTTTTATAATTAGTCGTGTTAATGTCCAGTAGGACAATGACTTGAAAACATAATTCCGTTCTTTATTTAATCCTCTTATTACTATGCTACGCTTTGTAAACTCATTGGGCAAGGCGATGAAGGCTTCTGTTGATGCACATCAAAGCTGCTGATTTAACAGTTATGATTGAGCAATGATTGCAGTATTTTACGCACAGGCGTTGGAATGGCGGCGCTGATTGCATCTTCAAAACTGATCAAGATTTGGCCAAGTTCACTGATGTTTGAATGCAGTTTTGTGACTTGCAGTGGTTGCGGCTTAATATGTAATTTAAAGTGAGTGAAGGCATGACTCAATTGAGGTAATGCTTTTTGCGGTTGAACCGTCATGCCGAATCGCTGTTGAGCGATGCTGATATAGCCGTCGTCAGTCTCAACATCATCAAATTCAGGAAAGCTCCATAAGCCACCCCAGATACCAGTGGAAGGTCGCTTTTCCAGCATCACGTGATCACCCTGCCGCAGAATCAGCATCGTGGTGTATTTTACAGGGCTGATTTTACGCGGTTTGGGTGTCGGTAGTTGGTTAACGCGCTGCTGCTGGTATGCCTGACACGATTCAAGCAGTGGGCACTGTTGGCACTGAGGCTTGCTTCTGCTGCAAAGTGTAGCGCCAAGGTCCATCAAGCCTTGAGTGTAAGCTACCATCTCGGTTTTTGGCAGCAGGCTCTCAGCCAGTGACCATAGTTTTTTTTCTATTTTTGGCGTGCCGGGCCAGCCCTCAACCGCAAAATGTCTGGCTAGCACGCGTTTTACATTGCCATCCAGTATCGTCTGTACCTGATTAAACGCGAAAGACGCGATAGCCGCAGCAGTAGAGCGGCCTATGCCGGACAAAGTTTGAATCGTCTCAAAGTCCTGTGGAAATACCCCGCTATGCTCATCCATGATGGTTTGCGCTGCGTTGTGCAGATTACGCGCCCTTGAGTAATAGCCCAAGCCGCTCCAGTACTGCAGCACTTCATCCTGTGTTGCATGTGCAAGGGCAGCAATAGTAGGGAAGCGCTGCATGAACTTGCCGTAATAACCACTCACGGCGGTAACCTGTGTTTGCTGTAGCATGATTTCTGACACCCAGATGGCGTAAGGATCAGAGGTGTTCTGCCACGGCAGGTCATGGCGCCCAAATTGCTTTTGCCATGTAATCAAGCGGCTTGAAAAGTCAGTCATAGTTGGTTTGTAAGGTCTTTGGTACGATGCTGCCCTTGTGGGTTAAACGTTCTAAGGAAAATAAATGAAGCGTGCATTAATAATAACGTTTACTGCACTTGTTATTTTAAGTGGTTGTAAGGTTTTTCTACTAGGACACGACCCCTGTGGCCCCGGCAACAATGAGAATGCGCCAGGGCATAATAAAGCTTGCGGTAAAACCCTAGGCAAAAGTGCCTCTGCATCAGGGAAGCTAAAGACGAGCTGCCGCTAATTCAAATAAACTAGTGGCAGGGGGCTGCAGGACTTTTAAAACTTAAACAGTTTTTTAAGTTCATCAGTCGCTTTTTCTTTAGCCGCATCTTCAGTTGATTTTGGCGCTTCAGCCGGCGCAGGGGCGGTATTAGATGACGCTCCATCAGTTGTTGCAGGGGCAGTAGTCGTATTTGCCGGTTTTTTCTTACCTAACAGGCTTTCCAGTGCTTTTGTTTTATCACCTTCACCCATCAGTTCTTTGACCGCGGTACCTTTGTCTCCGCCTACTTTGTCCAGCAGGTTGGATTTTGCAAGAGCCACACCAATTGCTGCAAAGTCCATACCGTATTTAGGCGCAGAGAAAGTCCCAGTGATTTTTACCGGAATACTCAAGCCAGCCAGCGAATCAAGATCAGCGCCACCCTGCCCTTTTAATGATTTAACGATGGTCGGTTTAGCCAGATAATTAATCGTTTCGTTACCGATATCGATATCGCCGCGGCTATCGCCTTTAGCTAAGCGCAGAATAGGTGCTTTCATGGTCAGGTCTTCATTATGTGCTACGCCATTTTTGATATTGAAAGATGCACTGAGCTCGCTGAAATCTGTTTTTTTAGATTGATCAGCACCGATGCTGCTTTTGTCTTTGAACATATCTAGCTTGGACTTCATGTCACGCACAGTGCCTGCGATATCAATACCTTTAATAGCGCCGTCAGCAAGGTTAATTGCAGCAGTACCGGAGAGTGCTTTTTTAAGGGCATTGACGCTGTTGCCTGATGTAGCGACATCCACATTCAATGTGCCTTTGCCGTCCAGCATATCATTGTTGATTGCATCAACCAGTAATGGGCCTATCGCGATATTTTTCATGTTCTGTTTAAAGGTGATACTCGGCGTGCCGCGTGCGTCCAATTTCAGCAGTCCATCCATGCTGCCCTGATACAGATTGGCAGCGAATGGAGATACGGTAGCGATGCCATCTGCGGCCTTGAGGCCGATGTTTACGTTCTGTGTTTTAACATTGGCAAGTTTAAGCCAGCCAATTTTGGCTTCGCCACTGGCATTGAGCTTTTTTAGCGCACTCAGATCAATCGGTGTGTCGCCGGAGCTTTTGGCAGCAGGTTGGTCACTTTTGGTGATGTATCTGTCTGCATCCAATTTATCAACATTCAAATTAAAGCTGAAAATCGGGTTTTGAAAACGTGTAATGCCTATGTTGGCGTTCACCTGACTGTCATCCACTTTTGCTGCCAGCGGATTCAGGCTCAGTTTCTGCCCATCGGCTTTTAAATCGATACGTATATTGTAAGCTCTGGTTTTGCCATATTTCAGGTTGCCGATACGTAGCGAGCCATCTGCATTCAGTGCTTTCAGTGCGCTCAGGTCCAATGGCTTATCATCATCCTTGCTGCCAGCTTTGCTTTCCGTGGCACCATTTTTGGCGCTGACGTAGCGGTCAACATCGATCTGGTCAATATCAACATCAAAGGTGTATAGCGGTTTGGCGAAATGGCTAATACCTAAGTTACCTTTAATGTTGCTGTCATCCAGCTTAACGTTGAGGCCAGATAAAGTCAGTTTCTCACCATCCGCTTTTACGTTGACATTGAGACCGGATAAACGGTATTTATCATAGATTAAATTGCCGATGTTGATCTTGCCATCCAGCAGGATATTTTTTAATGCAGATAAATCTGCCGGTTTATCACTGGCTGGCTCGGTTTTCTTGGGTTTATTAGAGCTGCTGCCTAACAGTTTGTTCAAATCCAGCGTGTCAGCATTGATGTTGAATTTGATATCAGGCTTTTTAAAGCTGTTAACAGCAACGTCGCCGTTGAGCTTGGTGGCATCTATATTCAGGTTAAATTTGCTGTTAATTTGCTCTTGTTTCGCATCAGCATGCAGACTGAGCGTGAAGCCAACTTTTGCTGCGCTGTTCGGGATTGACGGGTCTTTAATATCGATATTGCCGGCAAGTTTAGGCAGATCGAAAATCAGGTTTTCAAGATTGCCTTGAAACGGAGATGAGAATTTGCCGTTAATAGAACGCGCACCCTGCGTGCCGGAAATGTCACCGCTGATGCCGCTGCTTTGCAGCGCTTTGGGTGAGCCTTTGATGTCGGCTAACACAAGGTTCGCTTTGAATGTGTCGCCGGCTTTGTCCTGCGCCAGAATCACAGTTACTTTTTTACCGGTAACTTCATCTTTTTTCGCAATTAACTCAGGCGCGTTTAAGTCTAGATTGATTTTTGCACCGCTGAATTGGCCTGCTAAGGCTAGTTTCAGGCTATCAATCAGGAACTCACGTGTTTCCGGTTTTGCATCAATATCACCGCTGGCGGTAATTTCAACGCCCTTGCCGCCGAGCAAATCACCATTGATTGCAGCGTCTAAGCCTTTAGCCGAAAAGTGTTTGTTTTCCGGGTCAGCTAAAAAGTTACCCTTGAGTTCTACGTTGGCGGCAATTGCTGGCTGGTTTGCTGTGATGCTAAAGTCCGTCGCCAGATCAACCGGTTCGGCCAATGCAATATGGCCTGAGGTTAAATTGAATTTTGACAGCGCATATTGTGCGCCAGAGCCTTCATCAGAGTAAGTTACGGCAGAGTTCGTTACCTTAACGCCGTCTACATCGAATTTAATTTGTTCGGATTCTTCTTCCTTGCTCAGTAGGTCGTCAAAGTTGGTGGTGCCGTCTTTGTATTTAATGATGTTAGCTTTGGCGCCATCAATGTAAATAGTATCTACAACGAGCTGTTTTTTTAACAATGGTAATACTGCTAGTGCTACCTGTGCGCTCTGTACAGAGGCAAATTCCTTATCGGATTTATGTTCAGAAATAGAAATTTTGCCCAGATTAGCACCGATCTTTGGCCAGAATGCTAGTTTGATATCTCCCTCAATATTCAGGGTACGCTCTTTTTTATCTTTTACCATCTTAACCACGAGCGGTTTGTAATCATTCGGGTTAAAGGTTGCAGCAATCATTGCTACGAGCATCAGTAACAGGGCAATGATGCCGCCTAAGCCAAATAAACCATATTTAAGAAATTTTTTCATTGATTCACCCATTTCAATTTTATAGCTGAAGATTTTTGTATTTTTCGGTCAGCTTCGCAAACGTCCTGATTTTGAACTTAATTTAATGCACAGTCCAGTTGACTAATCCAGTATAAGCCGTTAGCAACACGATGACGCCAAAAGCAATTCGATACCAGGCGAAAATCGTAAAGTCATGATGACTGACATAGCGAATAAGTGCACGCACCGCAATCATGGCGCTAATAAAAGCAAATATAAAACCAATCGCCCAAACGCCGATATCATCTGTGCTCAATAAAGCACGGTCTTTGTACATTGAATAAATAGAAGCAATCCCTAGTGTAGGTACCGCTAAAAAGAACGAAAATTCAGCTGCGGCCTTGCGAGATAAGCCAAAAAATAAGCCGCCAATAATAGTAGAGCCAGAACGCGACATGCCTGGAATCAGTGCTACCGCTTGTGCAAAGCCGAGCTTCAAGGCGTCGATTGGACGAATATCATCCACAGTTTTGATAGTGATGATATGTTTACGTTTTTCTGCCCATAAAATAATAAAAGCCCCAACAATAAACGCGGCTGCGACAGGGATTGGCTTAAATAAGTAAGTTTTAATTGTATCGCCAAATGCCAAGCCTAGAATTGCCAATGGCAGAAAAGCAATCGCCAGATTAATAATGAGGCGGTTGGCAATCGGGTCGCGCCCAATGCCTGCAAACGTGCTTACAAAGCGTGAGCGGTATTCCCACACAACTGCCAAAATAGCACCTAGCTGAATTGCGATGTCAAATACGTTACGTTTTTCATGGGTCATGAAGTTGAGCAGATCCCCTGCCAATATCAGATGCCCTGTACTAGAGATGGGTAAAAACTCGGTTGCGCCCTCAACAATTCCAAGAATGGCAGCTTTAAATAGTAGGATAAAATCCATATCGTTATTTTTCTTGTATTTCAGTTAGTGTAAAAAACGGGCCAATACGCCCTTTGATTATGGCCTGTGTTATTTCAGCATGCCAAGCAGGGTTGCAAGCGGGTTACCTGAATCTTTACCTATTTCACCGTTAGGGGTCATGCGATCGACAACTTGTGGCAGATACTCAGCAATCTTGGTGCTGATTTCACTGGCATTGATGCCTAATTTATTTGCAGCAGTCTGAATGGTCGTGCTACCTAACACCTGCGTGATTTGCTCTGCTGAAATTGGCAGGTTTGCGCCCTTGCCTACCCATGAGTTCACTTCATCAGCAAAACCGGCGGCTTTAAATTTTTCCAGCATGCCCGGCAGGCCGCCGTTTTGATTAAATAAGTCTACCGCCACCTGCGCAATGGCACCCTTTTCGCCGCCTAATTTACCTAGCATGTTGCCGGCGAGGCTATCAAATAATCCCATAGTAACTCCTGATTTTTATTACTTAAAAGTTGCAATTAGTTTAAAAACGCTCATCCTGACGCAAGTAACGCCATTGCCCAACTGGCAGTTTACCCAGCGTTACACTGCCGATACGTATGCGTTTCAAGCCAACCACTTGCAAGCCTACCATTTCGCACATGCGACGAATTTGGCGTTTCTTACCTTCACGCAATACAAAGCGTAATTGGTCTTCATTCTGCCAGCTCACTTTGGCTGGCTTGAGTTTCTCGCCGTCTAGGCTCAAACCAAAATTGAGTAGTTTCATGCCCTCATCACTGAGCCCGCCGGTTACGCGTACCAGATATTCTTTTTCTACAGTTGAGTCTTCACCAATCAGGTGACGTGCAACACGGCCATCCTGAGTGAGTACTAACATTCCAGTTGAGTCAATATCCAGACGTCCTGCAGGCGCTAATCCATGCAGCATGCCGCGATGGAATTGCTTAGGATTGTGTTTATGTAGTTCAGGGTCTTCCGGCCACTGATTGTCTGGATGTACCAGCACAATTGCGGGCTCATAGCCGTCTTCCGCTTGTCCGCTTACATAACCCACAGGCTTATGCAGAATGATGGTGACGTTTTCAGCCTGATGCTCATGCGCATAGCTGCTGATAACAATTTCCGCGTCCGGGTCAATACGTGTGCCGAGTGTTTCGACAATCTCGCCATTAACCTTGACCCAGCCGTTTACAATCCACTCATCCGCCTCCCTACGTGAGCAGATTCCGCGTTCTGCCATTACTTTTGATAAGCGCGGCTGTTCAGCTTGGCCTGCATTCGCTCTGCTAGCAAATGCCTCTTTATTTGAGCGAGTTTTATCAAACTCACTCGCGACAAAACCATCACGCGCTTTACCACCGCGGCGTGGCGGGTTGCGGTAAGCGCCTTCACGGTCTGCTTTGTCACGGCTGGTCGTATCATTTCTACGTGCATCAACTTGCATCGCGCGTGACGCAGGTGCGCGGCTATCTGGCGCCTGCTCTTTCGCGGGCGCGGCTGTACGTTCATGCAAGCCACCGTCATGCCGATGGTTACGCTGGCGCGGTGGTTCTTGTCTTGCTGCTGCCGGCGCGCGTTTTTCATGCGCCTGTGGCGCTTCGGCACGCTGCTGTTTTACAGGCGCAACAGTACGGTCACGCGGCATTGAATTGTTGCGGCGCACAGGTGTTTTCTTGGGCGTAACGACAGAAGCGTCACCAGGTTTTTTGGATATTTTTAGAGTAGTCAAAACAGTTTTCCTTGAATGCTGCTATTTTACGCCTTTTTCAATTGCAACGCCCGAAAGCAATACCTTAAAACAATGATTCATCAGAAACAAAACAGCCAGCGTAAGGCTGGCTGTTTTGTTGAATGCAATTACATCAAAAATTAAACCTTTTGATAAACTTCGCTGCCTTTTTTCACGAACTCGATGGCTTTTTCTTGCATGCCTTTGGTCAGCGCTTCTTGTTCTGAAACGCCTTTTTCTGCGGCGTAATCACGTACGTCCTGTGATATTTTCATTGAGCAGAAATGTGGGCCGCACATTGAGCAGAAGTGCGCTTGTTTTGCGCCTTCCTGCGGCAATGTTTCGTCGTGGAATTCCTTGGCTTTTTCTGGGTCGAGGCCGAGATTGAACTGGTCTTCCCAGCGGAATTCAAAACGTGCTTTCGATAATGCATTGTCACGAATTTGTGCACCCGGGTGGCCTTTTGCCAAATCCGCCGCATGCGCTGCGATTTTGTAAGTGATGATGCCAACACGTACGTCTTCTTTATCCGGTAGACCCAAGTGTTCTTTTGGCGTTACATAACAAAGCATAGCACAGCCGTACCAGCCAATCATGGCAGCACCGATACCTGAGGTGATGTGGTCATAGCCAGGGGCGATGTCAGTGGTTAATGGGCCTAATGTATAGAACGGAGCTTCACCGCAATGCTCCAGTTGCAGATCCATGTTCTCTTTAATCAGGTGCATCGGTACGTGGCCCGGGCCTTCAATCATACATTGCACATCGTGCTTCCAGGCTATCTGTGTCAGTTCACCCAGGGTTTTTAGTTCAGCGAATTGTGCCTCATCGTTCGCGTCGTAGATTGAACCTGGACGCAGGCCATCACCCAAGCTGAATGACACGTCATACTGCTTCATGATTTCGCAGATGTCTTCGAAGTGCTCATATAGGAAAGACTCTTTATGATGTGCCAGACACCATTTGGCCATGATAGAACCGCCGCGCGACACGATACCGGTCATGCGTTTTGCCGTCATCGGGATATAAGCCAGACGTACACCGGCATGAATTGTGAAGTAATCCACGCCTTGTTCTGCTTGTTCAATCAAAGTGTCGCGGAATATTTCCCAAGTCAGATCTTCTGCTTTGCCGTCAACTTTTTCTAAAGCCTGATAGATAGGCACGGTACCGATAGGCACTGGTGAGTTGCGGATGATCCACTCGCGTGTTTCGTGGATGTTTTTACCGGTTGATAAATCCATCACGGTATCACCGCCCCAACGCGTACTCCAGACCATCTTTTCAACTTCTTCATTGATTGAAGAACCCAGTGCCGAGTTACCGATGTTGGCGTTGATCTTCACCAGAAAGTTACGGCCAATAATCATAGGCTCGATTTCAGGGTGGTTGATGTTCATTGGAATAATGGCACGGCCGCGTGCCACTTCATCACGAACGAATTCAGGCGTGATCATTTTTGGAATGCTGGCTCCGAAGTCATGGCCCGGATGTTGTGTCTGCAGCAGTTCGCTCATGTTTTCACGGCGTTGGTTCTCGCGGATCGCGATGAATTCCATTTCCGGAGTAATGATGCCTTGGCGTGCATAATGCATTTGAGAAACATTTTTGCCCGGTTTTGCACGGCGTGGTAAACGTGTCAGGTTAAAACGCATTTCTGCTAGTTCCGGGTCAACTTTACGTTGTTGGCCGAATGCTGAAGTTGGGCCGTCAAGCTGTTCGGTATCGTTACGTTCTTCAATCCACTTAGAACGTAATGCCGGTAAGCCGTTACGAATATCGATGCTGATCGTTGGGTCTGTGTATGGGCCGCTGGTATCGTAAACAACAACCGGCGGGTTTTTTTCAGCGCCAAAAGCTGAAGGAGTG
>JBFZCQ010000259.1:0-4329 GCA_041307905.1 Methylotenera sp. | reverse complement strand
GACCAGATATTATTGGCCCATGCGCCTGCATACATGCCCTCCTGCTCACTTGGTGCTGTCGAAACTCCACCGCCCTCAGCAGAAATCATGATTTTCTTCACCGGGTCATAACGGTATACATTTGCTACATGCATCGCTGACTTATCTGTTACATAGCTGTAGCAGGTGTTTGCAAACACAGGCGCTGGGTCTGGATCTGCGCCCGCCATTAACTGCACGATGGCATTCGCACATATCTTCGCCTGATTGGTCGCCATATGGGCAGACTTAGGTAATGCAGCTGAAACGGCATCTCCTATCACATGCACATTAGCAGAGAGTTTGGATTCGTAAGTTAGAAAATCTACCTCACACCAGCGCTTGTCTACGTTATTCAATTGCGCCATTTGCGCTGGCTTGCCGGCACGCTGCGGCGGAATAATATTCAGCACATCTGCTTGCACAGTCTCAAATTCGGTAATCACAGTTTTTTTTGCCACATCGACAGAAACCAATGCGTTGTTAGGCCGGTAATCCACAAGTCCCGCATACATTTCATTAAAAACTTTAGTGAAAAGACCTTTTTTGGAAACAATCTCGGTGTTTGCATCCAGCACAATAACTTTGGATTTAGGCTTATGGTTCTTCAGGTAAAAAGCTACTTGTGCCGCACGCTCATAAGGCCCAGGCGGGCAGCGGTAAGGTGCTGCAGGCACATTCATCACAAACATACCTCCATCTGGCATAGCTTTAAGCTGCTGACGCAGATTAACGGTTTGCCAGCCAGCTTTCCAAGCATGGGGCACCTGTTTCTGTGCATCCTCACTTTGCAGCATCGGCAAGCTATCATAAATAAAATCAACCCCTGGGGCAATGATCAATCTGTCATAACTTAATTCACCACGCAGCATGCTTATTCTCCTGGCACCCGCGTCAATAGAAATTACCTGATCCTGCACCCATTGAATACCATGATTGGATTTAAGTAATTTATAATCAAAAGTTAAATCGTCTATGGATTTACTGCCACCGAGAACCAGATTGCTTAAAGGGCACGAAACAAACTGCCGATTTGGCTCAACCACAACGACCTCAATCGCGCCTAAACTCCAGAGTCGCAGATACTTCGCAGCTGCAGCACCCGCATAACCACCTCCTATGACGACCACACGGCCAAGCGGCAGCCTACCAGCTCTGGCAAAGGCAGTCATCCCGTGTGCAGATAAACCCATCGCGGTAGCGAAACCCGCCAATTTAATGAAATCGCGGCGGTCAGTTTGCATGATCTGCTTGCAGTTTCTGTGGTTTTAAATTTACGGGCTTATGAGCTAGCTGCAAGGAGAAATACTCAGCCAATGCAGTTATTTCATCAGCAGTTAAACCTTTGGCATGGCGATGCATGACAGTGGAAAAACGCTCGCCTGACTTGAATGCTTGTAGTTTACTGATAATGTCGACTTTATTGACACCGGCAAGCGCGGGGTTTGAATCAGTAGTGTTATCGATAGATACGGCATTTCCCTGTGTGCCATGGCAGGCGGCACACGATGCTGCCTAACTTCTAATATGCACATCTTATGCAGTGGCTGATACATCTGCTGCGCATACAATCATCGGGCTGAAAAGCCCGATGATTACTGCTGATGCGATCATTTTTTTCAAACAATATTCCTTAAAATATCGTCAGTAGACCCGTTTCTCAATATTTGGATGAGTCTGCTGTGATTAGAAAAAACTGCCACTTAAAAACAATTGCTTATTACAGACACTTCTCTTCCATACAGCCATCATCATTCACGCCTAAGGATTTCAGAAATGCTACCATTTTAGTGTTACCTAAATCAGTCATCGCACGAATCAGGCTTACATCGCCACGCATTTTCATGTTCACATCGGCACCTTTTTCAGCCAGGTATTTCAGCATCGCTTCATTGTTGTTGTAAGCAGCGTGATGGAAAGCGGTCAATTTATTTACCGGGTGTGCATAGTTAAGGTCAGCACCGTGTTCTGCAAAGTATTTAACTAATTCAAACTCATTTTTAGATGCAGCCATTAACAGTGGTGGCCATGCAAAATAACTGACATTCACGTCCAAGCCGGCTTCTACATATTTTTTAACTACTTTTAAGTTACCTTCACCGATTGCTTGTGCGAAATCAACTGACTCATCATCGGTCAGTGTTTTAGCTGCCACTGCATTGAATGAAATACTTAATACTAATGCTGCAAATAAAACTCTCAAAAAATTCATGCTGCTTTTCTCCAAATTCATCTATTAAATTTTAATGAAACACGGCATAAGCTTATTCCGTACTTCATTAGTTCTATTTTTATTACGCAATATAGCGTCTTGCATTCTGGAACATACGCAACCAGGCACTGTCTTCCGCATCACCACAGCGTTGCCATGTGTTTTGCACATTGCGGATTACGCGTTCAGGATGTGGCATCATAATACTAAAACGTCCATCTGTGCTGGTTAATCCAGTCACCCCTTGCTGTGAGCCGTTAGGATTAAACGGATAAACCTCAGTTGGCGTTGACGCATTATCTATAAAGCGCATTGTTACTAATTTTTGCGCCAACAATTCATTGACAGCGTCCGCTTGAGAAAATTCCGCAAAACCTTCGCCATGTGCAACAGCAATCGGCATTTTGCTGCCGGACATGCCGTTAAAGAATAGTGATGGTGACTCCAGAACCTCTACCATACTCAAGCGCGCTTCGAATTGTTCAGAGCGGTTACGCACGAAATGCGGCCAATGTGCAGCGCCTGGTATCAGTTCACGCAGGTTACTCATCATCTGACAGCCGTTACATACACCAAGCGCAAAACTGTCTTCACGATGGAAGAATGTAGAAAACTCATCACGTGCGCGCGCATTAAAGAGAATGGACTTTGCCCAGCCTTCACCGGCACCCAGTACATCACCGTAAGAAAAACCACCACAGGCAACAAAGCCTGCAAAGTCTTTCAGTGACACTCGACCGGTGATAATGTCGCTCATATGTACGTCATAAGCAGCAAAACCGGCACGGTCAAACGACGCAGCCATTTCTACGTGGCCATTTACGCCCTGCTCACGCAGAATCGCCATTTTGGGACGTGCGCCTGTTGCGATATAAGGTGCAGCAACATTATCAGCTGGTTTATAAGTTAACTCGGCAAATAAACCACGGTCGCTTTCATTGAGCAAGCGATCATATTCCTGCTGTGCACTTACTGGGTTATCACGCAACTTCTGCATCTGGTAAGTCGTTTCAGACCAAATTCTATGTAAAATTACGCGTGTGTCGCTGAACACCACTTTACCGTTCTGTGTAATCTCAACCCTGTTGTCACGGTTTACATTACCAATGACATGAGCCAGACCATTAAACTGCGCTGCAATCGTTTCCGCTTCTGCAGCCGGCACTTGTATCACAGCACCCAGCTCTTCGTTATAAAGCGCGCTGACAATGTCACCCGGCAAAGCTGAAACGTCTGCATTGATGCCGCAATGTCCTGCAAACGCCATCTCTACCAGCGTAGTGAACAGGCCACCATCTGAACGGTCATGGTAGGCTAGAATTTTGCCGGCTTTATTCAACTGCTGAATGGTATTGAAGAAATGTTTGAGCTGGCTGGCATCATCCACATCCGGCGCTGCATCACCTACTTCACTGTATACTTGCGCCAGGCTGGAGCCACCCATGCGATTTTTACCTGCACCCAGATCGATCAGCACCAGTTTAGAAACAACATCGGTTTGCAATTGCGGCGTCAGTGTTTTGCGTGCATCCGACGTGGCGGCAAAAGCCGTCACCACCAATGAAATTGGTGATGTCACAGCTTTATTGGTGCCGTCATCATTCCATACCGTTTTCATACTCATTGAGTCTTTACCTACTGGGATACTGACACCCAATTGCGGACAAAGCTCCATACCTACTGCTTTTACAGTTGCGAACAGCGCAGCATCTTCACCTGGGTGACCGGCTGGCGCCATCCAATTAGCTGATAGTTTCAAATCGCTGATGTCATCAATCAGGCTTGCTGCAATATTGGTGATTGATTCACCAATTGCCATACGGCCGGAAGCAGGTGCATTGATTAATGCCAGTGGGGCTTTTTCGCCGATGGCAAATGCTTCACCACGATAGGTTTCATAACCAGCCACTGTCACGCCAACGTCAGCCACCGGCACCTGCCATGGGCCAACCATCTGCTCGCGCGCAACCAAACCGGTTACAGAACGGTCACCGATCGTAATCAGGAAGGATTTGTCAGCTACGCCCGGCAATCTCAGTACGCGTGCCGCAGCTTCTTTCAAATCAATATTGCTGGTGTCAAAAGCTTTTAACTGTTTT
>JBFZCQ010000258.1:0-7435 GCA_041307905.1 Methylotenera sp. | reverse complement strand
TACAAGGCATATTCTTCATCATCCAGATTGAGCCGTGCAAAAATCGGGTCTTTTTCCAGAAAAAAGTCTGCAACAATCGGTTTTGCAAACATGTCGCGCTGACTCAGGTCTTTAATCTGGTTGGCTCGTTGGAATAAGAAGAACAGCTGGGTAGGCAAGCCATAACGCTGAGCATCCTGATAAAAACGTGGCAGGAATGGGTTGGTTTCTGCCTTTTCTGACAGGTAATCTACAGGAAACTTGTCAACCAGCATTTTAGCCAGAGTAGTTTTGCCGCTGCCAATCGGGCCTTCTACAACAATGTAGGGGTATTTTTTGAATATACTCATGAAATTTTCTAGCTTAGTTTCTTAATATCTTTTGATAATTCAGGGCTTATCAACGATTCTATTTTGCCATGAACAGGCATCGACAATTCCGGTGCGATTTCAAATAAAGGCAAAAGTACAAACCCTCTGGTGTGCATTCTTGGGTGCGGCAATATCAGTACATCACTTTGAATTACCATATTTTCATACAGTAGTAAGTCGCAGTCCAGTACGCGCGGTGCATTCAAAAATGGGCGTACACGACCAGCTTCGTTTTCAATAGCGTGTAATGCCCGCAGCAGTTCTTGCGCAGAAAGTTCTGTATGCACTTCGGCAACTGCATTAATAAAATCCGGTACCGGTTTATTCTCCGGGTCTTGTGGACAGTCAACCGGCGCAGTTTTATACAAAGACGACTTTTTAAGCAGTTTTGTTTTTGGCAGGTTTGACAATGCCATCAATGCTTTTTCAACCTGAGAAACAGGGTCCTGTAAATTGCTTCCCAGTGCAACGAATGCCTGATGCATCATGATGCATCAGGGCTGCTGCTGCCGAGCTTCTTGGGTTTTCGTCTTTTACGTTTTTTGGGAGCAGTATCCGCTTGCAACATGGCATTGCGTTCTTCAGCTTCAGCTTCTGCAAACTTGGTCCACCACTCACCCAGTTCGGCCGGGGTTTCACCGGATTCGCAACGCAGCAGCAAAAAGTCATAGCCGGCGCGATAACGCGGGTTTGTGAGCAGGCCAAATGGGCGTTTGCCCGCGCGTTGCTCAAACCGTGGCTGTAAGCCCCAGATTTCTTTCATGGCAGCAGTGTAGCGATTGTGAATCGCAAGCTTTTCAGCCTGCGTTGCAATTACGTCATTCATGGCCATGTGCAAAGCGGGAATTGGCGGATTGTCTTTTTTGTAGTTAGTCCAGGCGGCTAATACTTCATGCCACAGCAAGGTTGCAAATAAAAAGCTGGGGTTGGCAGACTTGCCGGAAAGGATACGATCGTCGGTATTTTTAAGCGCCAGCATGACGAAGCGCTCGCCCATCGGCTGTTCCAGTACTACATCGAGCATCGGCAGCAAGCCATGATGCAGATGCTGCTTGCGTAAGGCCGTGACACTTTCAATCGCATGTCCTGACAGAAACAATTTCAGCATCTCGTCAAATAAACGGCTAGGCGGCACGTCTTCCAGTAGATCTGCCATTTTAGCTATCGGCGCTTTGGTGGCGGGGTCGATGCTGAGGCCAAGCTTGGCTGATAAGCGCACCACGCGTAGCATACGCACTGGATCTTCTGCGTAGCGTGTTTCCGGATTGCCGATGATGCGCAACACGCCTGCCTGAATATCGGCAAAGCCATGATGAAAATCGAGCACTTCCTGACTGGTCGGATCGTAATACAGTGCGTTGGCAGTAAAGTCACGGCGTGTTGCATCTTCTTCCAGGCTGCCAAAAACGTTGTCGCGTGTGATGCGGCCTGATTCGTTGGTGTGTGCATCACCTGTAGACAGGTGATGACCGCGGAAAGTAGAAACCTCAATGGTTTCATCACCAAACAACACATGCACTAAACGGAAGCGCTTACCGATAATGCGTGAGCGTCTGAAAACGCGGTTTACTTCTTCTGGCGTGGCATCGGTAGCGACATCAAAGTCCTTGGGGTTGCGGTTCAGCAATAAGTCACGCACAGCACCGCCGACAATGTAGGCTCAAAACCAGCTTTCTGCAGGCCATCGATTGTTCGCATTGCAGCACTGCTTAAAAGGCTGCGATCGATCTGGTGCTTTTTAAAGGGGATAATTTCGGCTTTATCTCTATCACCGCTCGTTTGTTTAGCGGTTTTTTTTGTGCCTAGTATAGGACGGCTTTTTGTTGACTGCGATTTCGAGGCTTCAGATGAGCGAGGTGTAGGCTTTTCGTGCTCAGCTTTTTTGTTTCTGGGCCTAAAAATTTTATCTAGCAGTTTTTTAATCATGCGAAATTATAGCTTAAATTTAATCGTGTACTTATGTTCCGATTTCAACAAAACATAAAGGGCGATCTATAAATACATTTTTGGGTGTATTGCTGCGTTTTGCGGTGCCCTTAACCTCGCTCTATAGTGCGTCTTAGACCCTGCGTTTCATAAAAGTGCTATACAGTCGATTTGTTATTTAGCCGAATGATCCCAAAGTACATCACTGACACCGGCTTCTTTATTAATAATGCGGCACATTACAAATAAAAGATCGGATAAGCGATTCAGGTATTTTCTTGAGGTTTCTGTCACGTTCTCGGCATGGTGCAACTGCATAAGCTCACGTTCTGCACGGCGACAGACTGTGCGTGCCAGATGGCAGTAAGCTGCTGCTTTAGCACCGCCTGGCAGAATAAATTCTTTCAGCGGAGATAACTCGGCATTGAGCCTGTCGATGGCTTCTTCCAGATCATCAATCCGCGCTTGTTTTAACAGCACATAACCGGGGATGGAGAGCTCACCACCGATATTGAACAAGTCATGCTGAATCTGCGTCAGCGAGGTTCTGATCGTATCCGGGATATTTTCAGTCAGTATCATGCCGATTACCGAGTTCAGTTCATCTACATCGCCCATAGAATTGACGCGCGGGCTGTCTTTATTGATGCGGCTGCCATCACCCAGACCAGTCGTACCGTCATCACCTGTGCGCGTATAAATTTTACTTAACCTGTTGCCCATATTTAAATCCTTTATAATTGAGTTATTGTAACTGATGATGCCTTTGCAATGACCAATCAAACCATGAAGCTGGAAATTAAAAGCATTCCGATTAGGCCGTCTTTATCGGTGGATGCGCCTATTGGTGTGTTTGATTCAGGTGTTGGTGGTATTTCGGTGCTGCAGCACATTAATGCCTTGCTGCCGCACGAGCAAGTGTTGTATGTGGCAGATAGCAGATATGCTCCCTATGGCAGCAAAACCCCGCAAGAAATTCAATCAAGATGCTTTGAAATTGCAGATTTCTTAATTGCTAAAGGCGTCAAGGCTATTGTAGTGGCCTGCAATACAGCTACCGCAGCCGCGATTGATATGATGCGTGAAAAGTATAGCTTGCCGATTATTGGTATGGAACCAGCCGTAAAGCCTGCGGCAGAAGCCTCTAGAAACGGTGTGATAGGCGTACTGGCAACCGTTGGTACGCTTAAAAGTGCACAATTTGCAGGCCTGCTTGAAAGCTACGGACGCAATGTAAAAGTAGTCACACAGGGTTGTATTGGCCTAGTTGAATGTATTGAGCGCGGTGAGTTGCGAAGTGACAATACGTTCAACTTGCTGGAACAATACTGCCAGCCGCTGCTGGATGAAGGTGCAGATACCATTGTTCTGGGTTGTACCCATTACCCGTTCGTAAAACCGCTCATCAGGCAGATTGTTGGCGATGGCGTGACCTTGATTGATACCGGTGCTGCAGTAGCTAAGCATCTGCAAAAAAGATTGAGTGCACTTAATTTACTCACGCAGCAACATCAGGGCGGCACGGTCAGGTTCTGGACTAACAGTCAGGTGGCAAATGCAAAGCAGGTAATTCAGGCGCTATGGGGGAAAAGTGCTGAAGTGGATTTTTTTAACTGATGATTTTAGCTAAGCTAACACTTTAGCAATCATCGGCGGCAGTTTTCTCGGTGATTTGATGCGCAGCTGTTTATTTACATTGAACTGACCAAACCCCACGGTGATGTCTTTGCTTGACACTCCGAACTCTCCCGCAAGAAATTTCACTATAAAATCAGTTGCTTTGCCATTTTCCGGGGTACCTGGATGGGGTTTTCTGTTTCGGTGTCCGTTCTGGAATGGGGTTTTGTTTTTTTCACTCCTAATCGTTCAATATTATTTGAACTGCCAGTGACGGTTAGTGATGCCCTGCAACTTCGCCTTCTTTTAACTTGTATTGCGTGCCGCAGTAAGGGCAGGCAACATGGCCGGTTTGAGCTACATCTAAAAACACGCGCGGATGTGATGACCATAGAGCAACTTCATTAGTCGGGCAGTGCAGTGGCAGGTCTTTAGCCGTGACTTCGATTTCTTTTGTTTCAGACATTTTTTAGGTCTTTCTTAATTTCGTCATTCCCGCGTAGACGGAAATCCAGTTTAGGTTCAAGTTCATAACTGTAGTTATTCAAGCCTGGCTTTTTATGCCTATTGCCTGGATCCCCGCCTGCGCGGGAATGACAGATTTAGAGTTATACCAGCGTTAACCAATCCGCATGTTTAGCAGATCTGCCGTGTACTACGTCAAAGTACAGTTTCTGTAATTGTTTAGTGATTGGGCCGGCAGTGCCTTCGCCGATGCTGCGGCGATCAAGTTCACGGATCGGTGTCACTTCTGCGGCTGTGCCTGTGAAGAATGCTTCATCTGCGCCATAAACTTCATCACGCGTGATGCGTTTTTCAATCACTTGGATGCCTAATTCGCCGGCAAGTTGTACCACGGTGTCGCGCGTGATGCCTTCTAAAGCAGCGGTCAGGTCGGGCGTGTAAAGTTTGCCGTTACGTACGATAAATACGTTCTCGCCTGAACCTTCTGCAACAAAGCCGTCAACGTCTAGCAGCAGTGCTTCTTCGTAGACGTCATTGTGCGCTTCCTGGTGCGCCAGACTGCTGTTCATGTAGTTGCCGTTAGCTTTGGCTTTACACATGGTTACGTTTACGTGGTGACGTGAGAATGAGGAAGTCTTGACGCGGATGCCGTGGTCAAGTGCTTCCTGGCCCATATATGCGCCCCATTTCCATGCAGCAACAATGACGTGGGTTGACAGTGTTTTTGCAGAGATGCCCATCGCTTCGGCACCATAGAACGCCATTGGGCGCAGATAAGCTGATTCCAGATTGTTATCACGCACGGAGGCTAATTGCGCAGCAGAGATTTCTTCTTTGCTGTAAGGTATCTTCATACCTAGAATGTGCGCAGAGCGGAACAATCTGTCTGTGTGGTCTTTCAAACGGAAGATGGCTGTACCCTTGTCGGTCTTGTACGCGCGGACGCCTTCAAATACGCCCATGCCGTAGTGCAGTGTGTGCGTTAAAACGTGGGTCGTGGCATCGCGCCAGTTAACCATTTCACCGTCATACCAGATTACGCCGTCGCGGTCTGCCATACCGCCAGAAGTTACTGCAGGGTTTGCCATGCTATATCCTTAAATGCTTGAAATAATGCAAAACCATTATTGTAAACGACACAGAGTTGTCTTTGCAGTAATTTATGCCAATAGCACACATTTTTTTATTGCAAGGTATTGAATTTATTGTGCATGATAGAATCAAGGTTATTACATTGATGGCATAAATACATATGAAAACCAGATATTTTTTAATCGCGTTATTGCTGCTTATTGTTTCAGCCTGCAAACCTGCTGCCCAGCAGAATCAGTTCTCGGCTACCGATGTTACGGGTGCCTAATTTGCACAAACGCTGAATTTGACTGACCATACCGGTACGCCACGTTCGCTTACTGATTTTAAAGGTAAGGTGGTGGCCATATTTTTTGGTTATACCCATTGCCCGGACGTATGCCCGACCACGATGGCGGATATGAAGCAAACCATTAAGCTACTTGGTTCGCGTGCAGATGAGCTGCAGGTTTTATTTGTAACATTGGACCCGGAACGCGACACACAGGAGGTGTTGGCGCAGTATGTGCCAAGTTTTGATAAACGTTTTATCGGTCTATATGGCACTAAAGAAGAGATTGCCAAGACAACCAATGATTTCAAGATTTTTGCGTCCAAGGTAGAGAATAGTGGCAGAAGCGGTTACACCATAGACCACAGTGCAGGGCTTTATTTATACGATAAAACCGGAAAAATCAGGTTGTATGTGGCCTACGGAGAAAAGCCGGCAGTGATTGCGGCGGATATTGAAAAGCTGCTTTAATTGGGTGTCCAGTGACGTATGTTTACATCAAATGCAATCGGGGCGACCACAGCTTGAGTTCTTTTTCTGCGGCTTTGTAATCCGGGTAAATGCTCGCCACCACAGCCCAGAATTTTGCTGAATGGTTCATTTCCTTGAGGTGTGCCAGTTCGTGGCAGATAACATAATTAATCAGGTGCGGCGGCGCTTGTAGCAGTCGCCAATTCAGACGGATTTCTCTTTTTGAATTGCAGCTTCCCCAACGCGTGCGTGCATTGGATATTAATAATTTGGGCAATGCTACGCCCAGCTTGGCCGAGAATATTTCCAGCCGTCTGGCAAAGTCTGTAAGTGCCTGTTTCTTATACCACAGCAGTACCTTGCGCGCGACTACCGGCGCTTCGTTGTGGTTAGGCATTGCCAATTCTAAAAGCCCGGGTACGTGGTTGACTGCCTTTGAACGCACATCGTGCTTAACCGCGAGAGTAACTGTGCTGCCTAGCAGCAGCAGTTGCTCGCCATCTTGCCATTGCAATGCGGGTAGTTTGTTTTGATTGAGTGTACTGAGTTTCTTTTGTATCCAGTCTGCTTTCTGCATAAGAAGGCTATCGAGCAGGGATTGTGAAATGCGTTTCGGGGCATGCACGATCAGGCCATCTGCAGTGATTTTTAAGCCGACGGTTCTGCGCTGGCGACGTTCCAATTGATAGTTCAACTGCTTGCCTGATGGCAGGGTGAGTGCGTGACTCATAGGCTTAGTTTTTGGCGTCCAATATCGTCATTTCAGACTCAATCCACGCTTCTACCTGGTGGCTCAGTGCATCGGCTTTTAATCCGGCAGATTGAATAGGTTTTCCGATATGGATGTTAATAATGCCCGGTTTTTTGATGAAAGAGTTTTTTGCCCAGTACCTGCCGGCATCATGAGCGACCGGCACAACCTGTGTTTTCGTATGTGTAGCAAGCCAAGCGCCACCAATCTGGTATTTGCCTTTTTCACCGGGTGCCATTCGTGTGCCTTCAGGAAAAATGACGACCCACAAGCCGCTTTTCAGTCTTGCCGCGCCATTGGCTACCAGTTTTTTTAATGCCTCGCGGCCAGCGCTGCGGTCAATCGCAATCGGTGAAGACATGGCTAAACCCCAGCCGAATATCGGAATCCACAGTAACTCACGTTTGAGTACGTAAACCTGTGTTGGGAAAATTGCCTGAAAAGCCAGGGTTTCCCATGCGGACTGGTGTTTGCTGAGAATGATGCTGGGTG
>JBFZCQ010000257.1:0-9515 GCA_041307905.1 Methylotenera sp. | reverse complement strand
TACCGGTAAGCCGATTGATGCGTGTACGTTTTGGCCCGGTGAATTTGCCGCCACGTGTTAAACGCGGGCAAATGCTTAAACTGGAGCAAAAAGAAGTTGTGGGTTTATTGGAATGGGCTGGCCTGCCAGTACCTAGCGCACCGTTAAGGCAGCTTACCCAGCGCGAGAAATTAAAATCTACCACTGTATTTACACCAAAAGTACGCAAGCAGCGTATAAGTGCTTTGGATAGACCGGTGCCGACTGCTGATGATGGTGGTCAGGGCAGGCCGCATCGCGGTAAAACAGATGCTGCGCGTAATCCTGCGGCCAAGAAAACTGTACCTAGAAAGTCAGCTAATCGACGTGTACGTCAGACCAGTGATTTGAATGCGCCGCAGATGCAGAAGAAGAGTGATAGGAATAGAGGACGGGGATAGTCTGCAAGAGCATCGTTTTCGCGCGACTAACGAGTATCTTTCTTTTGCTTAGCCAAAAAAAAGATACCAAAGAAAAGGCTACCCTCTCCCGCTTCACTCCTGTAATACTACAAAAATATGGGCAACTGCGGAACTCTCTGCGCTCAGACAGTCCTCTCTGAAATTTCCCATCTTTTTGTAGCATTACAGGCACGGTAATTAAATCGCATGAAGTTTTACAACTCTACTCATATTGCATTTCTAAACTCGTCATGCCAGCGTAGCAGTTTTTGGTATCACCGCAGAATATATGAGCTGAAGCACATTATTTATGCGCGAAGGCTGGTATCCAGGCAGCATTGCACTCATTAATGCCTGAATAGATAAACTCAGCTATCTAAGCGTGGTGACGAAGTTTAGATTTTCCCTAAACGCCACAATGATGTAACTTCCGCTTTTCTAGCTGCATGCAACGGGTCGCTTGCATCGAGTGTTTTTTGATGTGACGCTTTGGTGTCGATTTTATCAATCACTTTTAAACCTGCTGCATCAATCCAGCTTTGCAGTTCTTCGCGTGTTCTCAGGCCTAAATGTTCCGCAAAGTCTGACAGTATCAGCCAGCCTTCACCATGTTCGCTCAGGTGTGATTTCAGGCCATTCAAATAACCTTTGAGCATTTTGCTGTTTTCATCGTAAACAGCTGATTCCAGCACTGAGCTTGGGCGTGCCGGTAGCCAGGGCGGGTTACAGACAATTAGATCGGCTTTGCCGTATTCATCGTCCGGATATAAGTCTGCATTAATGATCGTGACCGAGTTCTTCATATCAAGCTGATTGATGTTCTTTTGAGCGCAATCCAGAGCACGCTGCGAGTTGTCGGTAGCGATGATTTTTTTGATGCCGCGATGAGCGAGAATAGCGGCCAATACTCCGGTGCCGGTGCCGATATCAAAGGCAAGGTTACAAGGCACCGGTAATGGTGCAGTGTCGACTAGATTCAGGTATTCACCACGGATAGGTGAGAAAACGCCGTAGCTTGGGTAGATTTTGCCGTTGATGGCAGGAATTTCAACGCCATTTTTGCTCCATTCATAGGCGCCAATCAAGCCTAATAACTCGCGCAGTGAAACAATGAATGATTGTGTACTTTTACCGTAAGCATGTTCGCAGGCAGCTTTTACATCCGCTGCGCGACGTAGATTGATATGGTAGCCAACACTGACTTCAATCAACAGCATGCCTAAAATGCGAGCCTTTTGTGATTGTGCCTGACGATGTAAATGGAATGCTTCCGTCATGCTACTGGGGGCTTTTTTAGGCTTTTTGCCTGGGCGGTCGATTCGGCGGCTGATGGCTTGCATCAGTTGCTTGGCATTTTGGAAATCACCGCGCCAGAGCAAGGCGGTGCCTTCGCAGCAAAGTTTATAGGCAGCATCAGCTTTGATAGTGTCGTCAGCAATCTGCACGAGTTTAGGTGCAGGCGTGTCGTTTTCAGAGTGCCATACGCTGGTATAAGTTTTATTGGCTTGTAACCAGCTAATTGTTGAGGGCGTTTGCAAAGTATGATGGCCTATTGAATATATGAATGAAGTGAGATTTAAATCTTGGTGAGATGCAGTAATGTGCCAGTGGCAAGCTTATTTGGATGATGCTTCTGGACATTTGAATTCGCACTTAGGCCCACTGCGCCCAGCCCAACTGCCATCCGCACATTGCCTGACATCCATCGTGCAGGCGTTAAGTTCAGCTGGTGGTGTTGCCTGCGGCTGTGTTGGACTGCCGGTTTGTGCGCAGGCCGCCAGCGTTGATGTTAATAGTGCGAGCAGTAGGTTTTTGTACATGGATTAACTTTCTGTGAGTTGTGATTTTGTAAGTAGGAACACAAACTCGTCACCTGAAGATACTTCCAGCCAGGTAAATGGCAGATCAGGGTAGACTTCAAGTAGTGCGTCACGATTGTGGCCAATTTCCACCACTAATATACCGTCATCAGTCAGGTAGTTTGCAGCTTCACGCAGAATGGTGTGCGTGTGATCCAAGCCTGCCGTGCCGCTACCCAGCGCCAGTTGCGGCTCATTGCGGTACTCTGCGGGCAGTTCAGCCATGGATGGTGCGTCTACATAAGGCGGGTTACTGATGATTAAATCGTATTGTTTAGGATTTCCGTTAGCATCTTGCAGGGCGTTGAACATGTCAGACTGAATCGCAGTGATGCGATCCTGCATGCCATAGTTGGCAATATTGATATTACATACATCAATGGCATCCGGTGAAATATCGATGACATCGATTTCAGCGTCTGGGTAGGCGTCAGCTAGCAGTACACCCAGGCAGCCGCTACCGGTGCAGATGTCAGCAGCACTGTTTACCAGTTCCGGGAACTCAATCCAAGGTTGCAAGCCGTTATTTACTAATAGCTCGGCAATGAATGAACGTGGAATTAATACGCGCTCATCCACATAAAATTTGTACCCTTGCAGCCATGCTTCTTTTAGCAGGTAAGCGGTAGGGGTGTGTTTGGTGATACGCTCATCAATAAAGGCTGCCAGTTTTACTCGCTCTTCACTTATTAATTTGGCATCCAGAAAGTTATTCAGCGTGTCATGTGGTAAATGCAGGGCACTCATGATGAGCCAAACTGCTTCGTCATAGGCATTGTCAGTGCCGTGGCCATAAAAAATATCTGAATTTTCAAATCGGCTTACTGCATAGCGTAGCCAGTCGCGAATAGTTAGAAGTTCGGCAGTGATTTGTTGTGTTGTCATAATTTAGCCACAGAGTGCACAGAGAACGCAGAGTTAATCACAGTTTTTTCCTGTGTGCACTGTGTTCTTTGAGACTTATTTTAAAAGCTTTTCCATTGTCAGTTTGTAGGTTTCTTTTAGCGGCTCAATATCTGCCACACCTACGCATTCATTCAGTTTATGTATCGTTGCATTCAAAGGCCCGAATTCGATGACTTGTTTGCAGATGTCTGCGATGAAGCGGCCATCCGATGTGCCGCCTGTAGTTGAAAGCTCCGGTGTCACTCCATAAGCCTGATCAATTGCCCCGGAGATAGCTTCAACCAGATTGCCGCGCGGTGTTATGTACGGTGGAGAATATTCCCATTCCAGCAAGTACTCAAGTTCGTGTTTGTCTAAAATCGCATGTACGCGGCTTTTTAGATTGCCTTCGGTGCTACCAGCACCATCGAGTTCCGGGCAGAATCTAAAATTGAACAGAATTTCTACTTCACCCGGCACCACATTGGTTGCACCGGTACCACCGTTCATGTTGGAAATCTGCCAAGAGGTCGGTGGGAAATATTCATTGCCATTATCCCAAACGGTTTCCACCATGTCTTTAATAGCAGGGGCAACCATATGAATCGGATTTTTAACCAGGTGCGGGTAGGCGATGTGGCCTTGCAAGCCTTTGATGATTAATTTGCCAGACAGTGAGCCACGGCGACCGTTTTTGATCATATCGCCAACCACTTTATTGCTGGTCGGCTCGCCTATGATGCAATAATCAAAATGTTCGCCACGGGCTTTTAATGCATTTACTACTTTTACCGTGCCATCAATGGCCACACCCTCTTCATCAGAGGTGATTAGCAGGCCGATTGAACCAAGGTGATCCGGGTTTGCAGTTACAAACTCTTCAATGCTGGTAATGAATGCGGCCAGCGAGGTTTTCATGTCTGCCGCACCACGGGCATAAAGCATGCCGTCTTTGATCGTTGGCTCAAACGGCGGGGTGTGCCATTTACCTAGCGGGCCGGTTGGCACTACATCAGTATGGCCGGCAAATACCAGTAATGGACCAGTTGTACCGCGGCGCGCATAGAAATTATCAACATTGCCAAAACGCATGCGCTCGATTTTGAAACCAAGTGGTTCCAGACGTGAAATCATGAGTTCCTGACAGCCAGCATCTTCCGGTGTGTTAGATTGGCGCTGAAGAAGATCAATGGCTAATGCCAGCGTTTTATTTTCTGGGTTTTTGTTCATGGTAAACAAGCTTCTTTGTATGCGTTTTCATCAAAGCCTAAGGCTAAAATTTTGCCATCTTTGACTAAAATCGGACGTTTGATCACTGAGGTTTTAGCTTGCATCAGTGCGTTTGCTGCGACATTATCTGCAATGCTTGATTTTGTTACATCATCTAGGCCGCGCCAGGTAAGACCAGCGCGGTTGATGAGTTTTTCCCAAGGGTATAGTGTCAGCCAGTGGTTGATGGTGGCTTCGTCTATGCCCTTTTTTTTGAAGTCATGAAACTCGTAAGCGATATTATTGGCATCCAGCCAATCGCGGGCTTTTTTTACCGTGCTGCAGTTAGGGATGCCATACAGTTTCATTTAGATGCCACGTAATAACTCGTTGATACCAACTTTACCTAATGTTTTCGCATCTACTTTTTTCACGATTACAGCACAGTAAAGGCTATAGCTGCCGTCTTTTGAAGGCAGATTGCCGGAAACTACAACAGAGCCAGCAGGTACGCGACCATAGAACACTTCACCGGTTTCGCGGTCGTAGATTTTTGTTGATTGGCCGATATACACGCCCATAGAAATAACGCAGTTATCTTCAACCACAACGCCTTCAACTACTTCTGAACGTGCGCCGATGAAGCAGTTATCACCGATAATGGTTGGGCCAGCTTGTACAGGCTCCAATACGCCGCCGATACCAACACCGCCGCTCAGGTGTACGTTTTTACCAATCTGTGCGCATGAACCTACGGTTGCCCATGTGTCTACCATGGTACCTTCACCAACGTTTGCACCGATGTTCACGTACGAAGGCATCAATACTGCATTTTTACCGATGAAAGAACCGCGGCGCACGATGGCGTTTGGCACTACGCGGAAACCGCCTGCTTTGAAGTCATCTTCAGTGTAATCAGCAAATTTTGGCGGTACTTTGTCAAAGTATTTAGTCACGCCGTCATCCATCAGTACGTTGTCATCCAGACGGAATGACAGCAAAACGGCTTTTTTAAGCCATTGGTGTGTTTCCCATTGCTGGGTGTCGCCAATACGGCTTGCCACGCGCAATTTTCCGCTGTCTAAATCTGCAATCACTGATGCAACAGTTGACTTGATTTCGGCTGATGCATTAGCTGGGTTAATGTTGGCGCGGTCTTCAAACGCGGTTTCGATAATGCTTTGACGTGGGTCCATATGAAAGTCTCTATTTAAGTAAAGTTGGTTAAATTTAATAATCCATTATTTTAACTCAAACAGCGCTATAGCCAAAAAATAAAGCGCATGGCGATAATGCCATGCGCGTAGGTAAATTCCCTTTTTAAGGAAAAATGTTTATCTTCCGGCTTTTGCTGCTTCATACAGCGGTCTGACTTTTGGTGCCAGCGCACGTAATTCGGCTATTCTATTTTCGCTGGCAGGGTGGGTGCTCAAGAATTCAGGTGGTTTGGCCCCGCCTTGGGCCTCCATTTTTTGCCAGAGCGTAACTGCTGCATCAGGGTTGTAACCGGCGCGAGCTGCGAGTTCTAATCCAATTTTGTCTGATTCCCGCTCCTGTTCACGGCCGTTGGGTAACGCAAAAAACAGTTGAGAGCCTAATCCGGCTGCCTGCGCTGATGCATTGCCAACGGTAGCGCTCGTGCCTTTTGTAACAACGGCTGCTACTGCCTGTAAGCCAAATTGTTGAACAAATGCCTGAGACATGCGTTCACGGCCATGTTCACGCAGTGCGTGAGCGATTTCGTGTCCAATCACTGCAGCTAGTTCATCATCTGTTACCTTCAGTTTATTGATCAAGCCTGAATAGACCATGATTTTTCCGCCCGGCATGCAATAGGCGTTTAGCTGATCATTTTTTTCCACGTTAACTTCCCATTCCCATTTAGTTGCATCGGCTCTGAAAACGCCAACTTGGCTGATAAGTCGGTTAGAGATTTTGCGTACGCGCTCAAGTTCAACTTTGTCTGCATTCAGTGCTTGTTTTTTCTGGGCAGTAGTCAATTTTTCCGCATAGGCCTGGCTCGACATGTCACTTACATAAGAGGCAGGTAGGAGTAAGAATTGGGAGCGTTTAACACCTGCAACACTGTCACTGGTGGTGGTTGCGCAACCGCTGATCTGAGTTGCAAGAACAGTCGCAATTATCAGTGTGATTGTTTTTAAAGAGAATTTTGTTTTCATTTTTATACTCCATGTTAGTTAATGGGAGTCTAACGTTTTACTATCACGATCGGTTGATCTTGATAGTAAAAGTTTTCATTGATCAAATCTTAAAGCACAATTGTAATGATTAGAATGAAACTTGCGCACCAAGCTCTACCACGCGGTTTGGCGGCAATTTAAACTGATTTGTGATAGTTTCGGCGCTTCTGAATAAGCCGATAAAGATCTTCTTACGCCAGAATGCCATGTTTGGTTTTCTGTTTGCGATCAAGCTTTCTTTGCCAATAAAGTAAGAATTACTCATTTCTTCTAGTTCCAGACCTTTTCCGGCACACAGCATGAGGTCTCTAGGTAAATCAGGCTCATCCTTGAATCCGTAGAGTACAGATACTCGATAAAACTCATGTCCAAGAGCCTCTACATTAATGTGGTCTTCAGCCGGCGCATGGGGAATGTCCAGAAACTTGACAGTTAACATCACTACTTTTTCATGCAGTACTTTGTTATGTTTAAGATTATGCAGCATTGCATGTGGCACGCCATCCGGGTTTGGGGTCATGAATATAGCATTGCCTGCGACCCTTGCAGGCGGGTGCGCACCAATGGCTTCAATAAATGGCTCAAGTGCCATCGCTTCATTTTTCAGGTGTATATACAGTATGGTGCGACCGGTTTTCCAGGTAAGCATCAGTGTGAAAATGAAGATGCCGATCACCAATGGTACCCAACCGCCATCGGGGATTTTAAGTATATTGGCGGTGAAAAAAGCTAAATCGATCGTTAAAAATAACAACACCAAACTGATGGTACGCAGCTTGCTCCAACCCCATAAGTAATGGAACACAATACCTGCCAACAAGGTGGTAATCACCATGTCTCCCGTTACTGCGATACCATAAGCCGCAGCCAGATTGCCGGAAGACTGGAAGCCTATTACCAATGTCATGACTGCCAGCATCAAGCCCCAGTTTACACGGGGCATATAGACCTGACCTTGATGACTTTCTGAGGTGTGTTCAACATGCATGCGCGGCAGGTAACCTAACTGCAGCGCCTGGCGTGAAATTGAAAATGCGCCGGTAATCACGGCCTGTGATGCAATCACTGCGGCTAATGTCGCCAGTATAATCATTGGGAACAGCATCCACTCAGGAGCGAGTAAGTAAAAAGGATTTTTTACGTATTCCGGGTGTTGTAATACCAAAGCACCTTGGCCAAAATAATTCAGGATTAAAGCCGGTAATACAAAGCCAAACCATGCCAGACGGATAGGGTATTTCCCAAAGTGGCCCATATCAGCATATAAAGCCTCTGCACCGGTGACGGCGAGTACTACTGCGCCCAGTGCCACAAACGCAACCCATGGACTGACCTGAAAGAAGCCGATGGCATAAATTGGATTTAACGCATTCAAAATAACCGGATAGTTGTAAATTTCAAACGCGCCTAATACACCCAATGTACCAAACCACAGAAGCATGATGGGGCCGAAGAACGCGCCAACGGTCGCTGTGCCTTTGCTTTGCGCCCAAAATAGCAGGAATAAGACAATTAACGTAATGGGCAAGATAAGAGGGTGCAGTACTGGAGCGGCAAGTTCAAGTCCTTCGATTGCAGACAATACGGAAATGGCAGGTGTGATCATGCCATCGGCATAAAACATACAGGCACCTAAAATGCCCAGCAGCATGATGATGCGCTGCTTTTTTACGCTGTCAGCCGAACTCCGGCTCGCAAGCGCCAGTAGCGCCATAATGCCGCCTTCACCACGGTTGTCGGCACGCATGATAAACGCAACATACTTGACTGACACTACCATGATCAGTGCCCATACAATCAGCGATAGAATGCCGAACATGTTAGCTTCAGTGAGTGGCACCGGGTGGACGCCCACAGAAAACACTTCTTTAATGGTATACAGTGGGCTGGTGCCGATGTCGCCATAAACTACGCCTAGCGCGGCGAGAGTAAGCGCCGGAAGCTTTGTTTTATTGCCAGAGGGAGAGGACATTAAAATGTGAAGTACTTAAATATTGACTTAATTATTATCAACCAATTTATAGGTGAAACCAATAAATTTTTGAGTTAATGATAGTTTAAGTTCCAATTGGTAGCGCAATACTTAAAGTCTAACGGTTTACTTTATTGATAATTGCGTCCGCTGAACCAATACCAAAGGTTAATTTTACTTGATCATCTTTAATAAGTTGTTCGCTGTTGCTCACAATAGTGCCGTTTGCATCCTGTACAAATGCATAGCCGCGTGTGAGTACTGCCTGCGGATTCAGGTGCTGCAGGTTCTGGCTGAGGCGCAGCAAGTTTTGCTGTCTGGTTTTTAGGTGTTGCAGTGCAACGCTTTGCAAGCGGCGGGTGATTTGGACAAGCTGTAATTTTTGCTGTTCAATCTGCTGTGTTGGAGAAATTAGTCTGCGTGCTAAAAAGTCTAGTGCTTGCGCGTGCTGATTCAGTGAAAATTGCAGATTTTTCGTCAGGTGCAGTTTTAACTGGTTGAGTGAGTTCAGAAGCGTATCACGTGATGGCGTCACCAGTTCTGCCGCTGCAGTCGGTGTCGCAGCGCGTATGTCTGCTGCAAAGTCGCAGATGGTAAAGTCAGTTTCATGACCAACGCCGCTAACTGTAGGGATTGAACATTCAGCAATCGCGCGCGCGACAACTTCTTCGTTGAATTGCCACAGATCTTCAATGCTGCCGCCACCTCGGCAAACAATCAGCACATCACATTCTGCACGTTCATTTGCGGTGTTGATCGCATTAGCAATCAATTGTGCAACACCTTTTCCCTGTACCTGTGTCGGATAAATAATTACCGGAATATTGGGCATGCGGCGCTTAAGCGTAGTTAAAACATCCCTTAGTGCAGCAGCATCTGGCGATGTGACGATGCCAATTTGCTTCGGATGCTTAGGGATAGGCAGCTTAGTAGATTCATCAAACAAGCCTTCCAGTGCCAGTTTGTTTTT
>JBFZCQ010000256.1:0-3014 GCA_041307905.1 Methylotenera sp. | reverse complement strand
CAAGTTCAGCACTTTAGACATACCTTACATTTCACAAGCAACTCTAAAAGCTGTCGTTATGCATCCAGCAGTCCGCTGCGCATGGCAATCAGCGCAATTTCAGCAGAATTGTTGGCATTAAGCTTTTGCTTGATGTTGTATAAATGCGTACCTACGGTACGTGGGCTCAAGAATAAAGTTTCAGCAATCTCATTCGTGGTTTTACCTTTAGCCAAGGCCATGAACACTTCAAATTCGCGCGGCGATAATACATCTACCGGGTTCTGGTCACCGGAAAGCTGCTGAATCGCCATTTGCTGCGCAACGCTTGCTTCCAGATATTTTTTGCCTGAAGCCACGGTACGAATAGCTTTAATCAGCTCTTCTGCCGCACTGCGCTTGGTTAAGTAACCCATTGCACCCGCATTCAAAACGCGCTTCGGGTGAACAGAATCTTCATGTGCAGACAATACCAGAATCTTCGCTGCGTTATCTTTGGCCAGAATACGTTCAATTGCCTCTAAACCACCAATCCCGGGCATAGTAATGTCCATGACCACAACATCAGGTTTATGCTCCACGTAACGCTGAATCGATTGCTCACCGCTTTCTGCTTCAGCAATCACTTTGATGTCAGAGTCAGATTCGAGCAGCATTTTGAACCCCATGCGCACAACAGCGTGGTCATCCACTAACATAACATTAATCTGGCCCATATTACTCACTCTTTTCTTTTTGATTAAATCTTAAATGTTTTATTAATTTGAAGTACTGTTTGGCACTGTAATACTGATCTTGGTACCCATATTAGGTGCGGAAATGATATTAAAAGTTCCATTCAAGGCCTGCACACGCTCACGCATACCTAGCAAACCAAAGTGAGTGGTCTGATCAACGGCGTCTACGTTCATGCCAATGCCATTATCTTCTATACTTAGTTGCAACTCACCGGTTGCCGATTTTGTGAGCCTAATATCAATTTTTGAAGCCTGCGCATACTTGAATGCGTTATTGAGCGACTCTTGCACGATTCTGTAAAGATTAATGCTCACGGTTTCACCCAGACTCTGCAGATTTCCTGATTCGAGATTCGGCGACAGATACAACTGAATTTTAATATCAGGATTTTGCGCCTGATAATTAGATACCGCATCTTTCAGTGTCTCAGCCAGCCCTAAATTATCCATTGAGCCAGGCCGCAATTGGCGAACTATATTGTGCATGCCGTCATAGATCTGGTTCGCCGCAGATACAATAATCTGTGCGCTTGACGCAATTTCGGGCATACCCGCAGTGGTGTTATTGATCTTAGCTTTATTCGCAATGCCTACAGCAAAAGTCTTAATCGCAGTCACGTACTGACCAAGTTCATCATGCAGCTCACGCGCCAGGCTTCTGCGTTCTTCTTCAATGTGTTTTTGAATCAGGAAGGTAAGCTGACGATTCTCTTCCAGCTGGCGCTCTGCTGTCAGCGACTCTGCCATGCGATTAAGGCTATGACCGATGCGGTCAAATTCTGGCAGTGCAAGCTTGGGCAGGCGCGTTGTTAAATCGCCCTGCTCAATACTGTTAATTGCAGCCAGAATCCGGTTTATCGGCCTTAGAGAATGGCTAAGTAACAGGTATACCATGATATTAAGCAATATAAAAAATGCCAACCCCGCCAGCATAAGCTGCCGAAATCCGGACCATGCTTCACGTATAGATCCAGCCGCGCTTGAACTAATCACCAGCTTGCCATAGCGTATTTTACGCTCCACAGTTTCCACCTTGGGTTGCACCAGCTTGACGAACCATGCAGGAGGCGTGACATCGCTTTTGAAAGTGGATTCAGGTGAACTATAAATCTCACGCCCTTCATAATCATAAAGCTCGATATGACTGCTGCGCACGTAACCCAGCGACCCTAAAAAACTCTGCAGAACGATATGTGTAGGCCCCATTTCCGGATTCAATGCCGAACTTATAATTACTGTATCCAGCAGTTGTACCGTCACACGGCTGGCTGCCTCTACGCGTTCACGAATTGATACACGGGTATCATTTACCAGAATAGAACCAACCACCAGTATAAAAGCCAGTGAAAGCAAGGTAATTAAGAGATTTAAGCGAAAACGTAAACTCATAAGTTGAAATAAAAATGGTTGATGTGTAGAGTTTAACAACTTTAATCAATTCACCATAGCGTGTTATTCATGATATGAATTCATCATTTATCTTAACTGCAGCTACTGCCATCGAGAATGCAATCCTGCACCACGAATCCGAGCTGGAGTCTCTGGACCGTGCAATCGGCGACGGTGACCACTACATCAACATGAAGCGCGGCGCACAGGTAATTGTAGAAATGCAGCCGGAGTTAGCCGCACTTTCCCCCGATGCTGCACTCAACAAAATCGGCATGAAGCTACTGAGCACTATCGGCGGCGCTTCCGGGCCATTGCTCGCGAGCTTTTTTATGGGCATGGCGAAAGTCATCAAAGAAAAAGGTGACACATCCATAACAACCTATGCCAGTGCTTTTGCAACAGGCGTTGATACGATACGCCAGCGCGGCAAAGCCGATATCGGTGAAAAAACCATGCTGGATGTGCTAATCCCGGTTGCAAATCAATTTATCGCAATGGCGGCACAAAACGCCAGCGCTAAAGAAATCAGCAATGCGCTGAAGCAAACTGCCGAACAGGGTATGCTGTCAACCAAGGACTTAATCGCTACAAAAGGCCGTGCGGCTAGCTTGGGCGAGCGCGCCATCGGCCACATTGACCCCGGTGCTAAGAGTTGTCAGTTGATGATAGAAGCAGTTTGTAATTTAATATAATAATAAAAAAGGCTCACCATGAAAAAGTTCATCAATAAAACGGACGACATGCTAACCGAAAGCTTAAGTGGCTTCGCATTGGCACACAGTGATTTAGTAAGCCTTAATCTTGACCCAAACTATCTCACCCGTAAACAACAAACCACTAGCAAAGTTGCCATCATTTCAGGCGGCGGCTCCGGGCATGAACCATTACATGCCGGCTACATCGGCT
>JBFZCQ010000255.1:0-3438 GCA_041307905.1 Methylotenera sp. | reverse complement strand
ACCTTGCGCTTATATCCTCGCCATAAATGACAAGGTTTTACGCGCAATCTGATAAAGGTATTTCTAAATAGTTCTTTTCCACAGCACTTTGTAGACAAAGCCGGGAAAAGCAAATACAAGGAATAGGCAGGCAGTTACTGCGTAGAATTCCCAACCCTGAGGCGCAACCTGACCTAAGGTCGCATGCTCGGCGTAGCGAATAAATGCACCAATCATAAAGTATAATATCACGAGTTCAAGCAGGCACCAGCCAAGGTTTTTGCTATATCCTGCCTTAGCGCTACGATTCAATGAAACTACATAAAAAAGCTTATCTGAAAACCAGGGTAAGTTAGCAGCAAAGAATATCAATCCTAATATTGCCCAATTAGTCATCAGCTTAAGCTTCTAACAATGGCATAAGCACACAAACTCATGAGGCCCTGCGGCATCAGACCGAGAAACAGCAGAGCAAAAGCATTGACGCTTAATATAACTCGCATTTCTGCTGGCGCTTGAATTGGATGTTGATCTATTGGCTCATCAAAGTACATGAGCTTGATCACACGCAGGTAGTAGAAGGCGCCGATCACAGCCATCAATACTGCGAATACTACCAGCCATAGGAATCCAGCCTGCAAAGCAGCTTGCAATACAGTAAATTTAGCATAGAAACCTAATGTAGGCGGCACACCGGCCATGCTGAACATCACGATCAGCATTAGGAATGCTGTCCACGGGCTACGTTGATTGAGGCCTTTTAGGTCGTCCAGTTTGTCAGCTTCGAAACCTTTGCGTGACAGTAGCAGAATGATGCCGAAACCAGCCAATGTCATGAGTACATAACTGGCAATATAAAACAGTGCAGAAGCAAAACCGTTAATGCTTGCACTCATCAGCCCAAACAGCACAAAACCAATGTGTGAAATGGTAGAGTAAGCAAGCATACGCTTCAGATTAGTTTGTGCAATCGCTGTCACGTTACCAATGATGATAGACAACACCGCCATAATCAACAGCATTTGCTGCCAATCCACGGCCATCGTTTGCAGTCCCTGTGCTAGCAACCTGATTACAAATGCAAATGCAGCAAGTTTCGGCACTGAACTGATAAGTATAGTAATTGCAGTCGGTGAGCCTTCATAGACATCAGGCACCCACATCTGGAATGGCACGGCACCTAGTTTGAACGCCAAGCCAGCAACAATAAATACCAGACCTAAAATCATTACTGAATGGGTTTTCTGCGTCGACATCAACGCGTTATTGATATCAGCGAGATTCAGGCTACCGGTCATACCGTAAATCATGCTCATGCCATACAGCAACATACCGGATGCAAGCGCACCCAGCACAAAGTACTTCATTGCAGCCTCGGTCGCACGTGCATTGTCACGGTCCAACGCCACCAGTGCGTACAGGCTTAATGAAAGCAGTTCCAAACCAATATACAAGGTAAGCATGTTCTGACCAGATACCATGATCATCATGCCAACGACTGAGAACAGCACCAGCGAGTAAAACTCGCCTCGGAACATATCACGTAGCTGGATATATTGTCTGGTGTAGACAAAAATGAGTGACGTTCCCAAGTAGATCATCAGCTTCAGAATATCAGACATCGTATCGTCGACAAACCCACCGGTAAAAGCATAACCGACACCTGGCGCATGGGTTGTAAACGTAAAATAAGCTGCTACCAGCAAAGCCATTTGTGACAAACCGTAAATAACAATACGATTTGATTGTTTTAAAAACAGATCAGCGATTAAAACAAGCATCGCCATACCCAAAAGAATCATTTCAGGTAAGGCGGTGATGAGATCGTAACGAATATTTTCCATGAATTAAAAGCCTGCCGGAAGCTTGCTGTAAGATAAGTGTGAAAGAAGTTGGTTAACTGTAGCATTGGTCATATCAGTTAATGGCTGCGGGTAAATACCCAAAGCCAATACAAGCGTTGCCAGAATAGCCAGAATTAAAAACTCGCGCTTGTTCAAATCTTTAAGTGCAGCAACATTTTCATTAGCCACCTCGCCGTAAAATACGCGCTTAACCATCCACAATGTATAAGCCGCGCCAAAGATCAGCGTAAATGAAGCAAGGAATGCATACCAGAAATTAACCTGAATCGCACCCAGTATCACCATGAACTCACCAACAAATCCTGAAGTACCTGGCAAGCCGCTATTTGCCATCGCAAACAATACCGCAAATGCTGCAAACGCAGGCATCGTGTTGGCAACACCGCCGTAAGATTCAATCTGGCGACTATGCACGCGGTCATACAATACACCAACGCACAGGAACATAGCCGCAGAGATGAAGCCGTGTGAAATCATCTGCACGATTGCACCTTCAAGGCCTAGATTATTAAAAATGAAGAAACCTAGCGTGACAAAACCCATGTGTGAAATCGATGAATAAGCAATCAGCTTTTTCATGTCTTTTTGCACCAGCGCAACCAAGGCAATGTAGACGATTGCAATCAATGACAACGCTATCATAAACCCTGACAGATAATGCGCTGCATCTGGAGCAATCGGCATTGCGAAACGCAGGAAGCTGTAACCGCCCAGTTTCAGGGCAATAGCAGCCAGTACCACGGAACCGCCGGTAGGTGCTTCAACGTGTGCATCCGGTAACCAGGTGTGTACTGGCCACATTGGAATCTTGACCGCAAATGCAGCAAAGAACGCAAGGAAAACAAGCACCTGCACATTGAGCGGCATTGGCATCTGATAGTAATCAGTAATCGCAAAGCTGCCGGTCTGATGATACATGTAGATAAATGCCACCAGCATCAGCAGTGAGCCAAGCAAGGTATACAGGAAGAATTTAACCGTAGCGTAAACACGGTTTGGGCCGCCCCAGATACCGATCACAAGGAACATCGGAATTAGCATTGCTTCCCAGAATACGTAATAGAAAATCGCATCCAAAGCACTAAATACACCAATCATGAGACCGCTCATAATGAGGAATGATGCCATATACTGCGCTACGCGTTTTTCAATCACTTCCCAAGCTGACAGCACTACAATCACAGTCGTAAAACTGGTCAGCAGAATCAAAGGCACTGCTAAACCATCAGCACCCAGATGGTAGTTGATGTTAAATGACGCAATCCATAAGAATCGCTCCTGAAACTGGAAGCCGCCATCTGCAAAATTAAAATGTGTATAGAGCGGAATCGTTACCAGAAAGCTGACAATACTGCCGGCTAATGCCAGCCACCTTGTCACACATGGCTTATTGTCATCGGCTGTAAATAGTACAGCCACACCAAAGGCGATAGGCAGCCAGATTGAGAAACTTAAAATATGTTGCAAAAAGTATTCAAGCATTTTTTACACTTTAGAGAAAAACGTGAGCATTAAAAATACGCCGATAATCATGGCGAATGCATAGTGGTAGATCAAACCGGATTGCAGCTTACGCACCACCAATGACAGTTTG
>JBFZCQ010000254.1:0-10582 GCA_041307905.1 Methylotenera sp. | reverse complement strand
ACCTTGGCTTTGACATGAAAAGCGGTGAAATACATTGCAAAGGCAACACAGCAGCATTTGCCGCCTGCAGCATGCATGACGGACTGTTAAAAATAGATGGCAATACCGGTGATTTTTTAGGTGCGGGTTCTGAAGGTTCTCGTAAAGGCATGCTGGGTGGCACTGTCATTGTAAAAGGCAATGCCGGTGACCGTACTGGTGACCAGATGCGACGCGGTTTGATTCTGATTGAAGGTAATGTCGGTGACTATTGCGGCAGCCGCATGGTAGCAGGCACGATCGGTGTGCTCGGTAATACAGGTGCATACACTGCCTTTAATATGCACCGTGGTACTTTATTATTGAGAAATCAGCCGAAATTACATGTCTCCATGCAGGATTGCGGCACGCATACATTGCCGTTTCTAAACTTATTGTTCAAATCTTTCTCAAAATATAATACTAAATTCAGCAAACTGAGTAACCAGCGTGTACAGCGCTTTGTAGGCGATACCGCCTATAACGGCAACGGCGAAATACTGGTTGTAACTGCATGAGTCAGAAGTAATTATGAATTAGGACAGGGTAGCCTCTGTTAGAATGATAATTTACCAGTTTTATCAAGTTGATTATGCCCAAGTATTTAACCGCCGCGCTTTATAAATTCGTCAGCCTGCCAAATTTCAAAGAGTTGCAGCCCGCCGTTCTAGAAGCCTGCAAAGCGAACCACATCAAAGGCACACTGTTGCTGGCGGAAGAAGGTATTAATGGCACTATCGCCGGCTTACCCGACGATATACACAAAATATTGAATTACCTGCGCACTGATCCAATGTTTGCTGGCAAGTTCGCCGACCTTGAGCACAAGGAATCTTATGCGGATGAACATCCGTTCTACCGCATGAAGGTAAAACTCAAAAAGGAGATCGTCACACTTGGTGTACCTGGTGTTAGCCCGACTAAAAAAGTAGGGACCTACGTCAAGCCGGAAGACTGGAATGCACTGATCTCTGACCCGGATGTAGTACTGATTGATACGCGCAATGATTACGAAGTGGACATCGGCACCTTCAAAGGTGCAATCGATCCTAAAACCACTACTTTTAGGGAATTTCCTCAATATGTGACAGAACATTTCGATAAAACCAAGCACAAAAAAGTCGCTATGTTCTGCACCGGCGGCATTCGCTGCGAAAAGGCTTCATCCTACATGATGGACCAGGGCTTTGAAGAGGTATACCACCTGCAGGGCGGTATTCTTAAATATCTGGAAACAATCCCCGAAGCTAGAAGTATGTGGGAAGGCGAATGCTTTGTATTTGACCAGCGCGTTGCCGTAAAACACAATCTGGAAGTTGGTGAGTTTGACCAGTGTTATGCCTGCCGCCACCCGTTATCACCAGAAGAAATGAAAAGCGAGCAATATGAGCCTGGCATCTCTTGCCCGCATTGTTACGACAAAGTTTCTGATGAAAAACGCACAAGGCTGAAAGAACGCCAGAAGCAGATTGAGTTAGCCAAACAGCGTGGCGCAGCCCATATAGGCGAGGCCGCAGAGGTGCTCAAAAAGCATAAAAAAAGTAACCGTGATACAGAAGACTGAATATCAAGATATTGCAGCCTGCAAACACGAATTAAGTCTGGAAAGTTAATTTTGCACAACACGCTCCATATCGCGACCTTTAACATTCATAAAGGTGTTACTCACTTTAATGCGCGTTTTTCGCTGCATCACCAGCGTGAGCTTTTACGCAAACTGCATGCAGACGTGGTTTTTTTACAGGAAGTACGCGATGAACATGCAGATCACAGCAAGCGCTTTGCAGCATGGCCGGATGCCGGACAGATCGAGTTTTTAGCAGATGCGATATGGCCGGATTATGCTTATGGCAAAAATTCAGTTTACCCTGCCGGTCACCACGGCAATGCGCTGTTATCCAAGTTTCCGATTATCAAAACCATAAACACCGACATTTCAGCTCACACCTCTGAAGAACGCGGCATGTTGCATAGTGTGATAGAGATTCCGCAGTGGGATAAACCCCTGCATGCCATCTGTGTGCATTTAGGCCTATTTGCACGCTGGCGCCGTCAACAGCTGCTTGCGGTAACAGACTACATCAAACAAAATATACCGCCGGATGAGCCATTGATTGTGGCCGGTGATTTTAACGATTGGGGTACACGCTCCGGCAGAGTTTTTGCCGAGAATGCACAATTGCATGAAGTGTTTGAGCACCATGCCGGTATGCCGGCACGCAGCTTTCCTTCATGGCTGCCGATATTGAGGCTGGACCGGATTTATACACGTGGCTTTCAGGTGAAACACGTTGAAATCCACTCCGGGCCACGTTTCCTTAAAGTTTCTGACCACGCTTTGCTTTCAGCAACATTAACCAGAGTTATTTAAAACGCCATGCGCTTCATCAGCGGAAACGATATCAAATTACTACGCAGCGGCCTTGAATACTTCCCTGCGCTGGAACAGGCAATTCAGAACGCAACAAGTGAAATTTACCTGCAAGCCTATATTTACGAACACGATACATCAGGCATTCGTATCGGCAATGCCCTTATAGAAGCTGCTCAGCGCGGTGTCAGCGTCAACATGCTGCTAGACGGATTCGGTTCTCAATATTTACCCAAACACTATGTACAGACATTACGCGATGCCGGGGTAAAACTGATGTTTTACCGACCCAAGATTTCACCCTGGACTTTAAAGAAAAATCGCCTGCGTCGCCTGCACTGCAAAGTAGCAGTGATAGATTGCACCATCGCTTTTGTCGGCGGCATTAATATTATCGATGACAATAACTCGCCAAATCAGGTTCCGCCAAGAATCGATTACGCTGTGCGTATTGAGGGTAATTTGCTGCCGGCAATCAGCGCCAGCGTACATAAGTTGTGGCGGCGGCTGCAATTTATGCACTTGCATAGCCTGTATGTAGCGCCTATTAAAGAGTTTCATCACAAATATCACGGCACCAGCAACATCAAAGCAGCGTTTGTTATCCGTGACAACATTCTGCACCGGCATGATATTGAGAATGCGTATTTAGATGCCATCAGAACCGCAAGCTCGGAGATTCTGATCGCGAATGCCTACTTTATACCAGGCAGAAAATTTCGCAAGGCATTGATTGATGCCGCCAAGCGTGGCATCAAAGTCAGATTGCTGCTGCAAGGCCGTAAAGAATATTTTTTGATGTTCGCAACCCATGCTTTCTACAATGAATTTCTGAATAACGGCATAGAGATTTACGAATACCGCAAAAGCTTTATGCACAGCAAAGTTGCTGTAATTGATAACTTGTGGACCACTATCGGTTCTTCTAACATAGATCCTTTCAGCCTGCTGCTGGCGCGTGAAGCCAACATTATTATTCAGGACAAAACATTTGCTACTGAACTTCATACAGATATTGAGTCATTGATTCAGAATGGTGGTGTGAAAATCACACCGCAGGAGTGGGGCAAAGCCAGTATTATCAAGCGTATAACCTCATGGATAGCGTACGGCGCAGTGCGCCTGTTTTTAGGTGTTATTGGGCAAAAACAAGAGCATTGATTTAATTATTATGATGCAAACAACAGCACAGGCAGCGTTGGAATGGCAGGATGGGCTGCCCTATTCAACGGCATTTGATGATGTATATTTTTCCAGCGACAACGGCTTGCTTGAAACCGAGTATGTTTTTATACAAGGCAATGCACTACGCAACCGATGGCAGGCAACGGCACTGAATGACTTCACAATTTTAGAAACCGGCTTCGGTACCGGTTTAAACTTTTTATGTGCCTGCAAATACTGGCTTGAACACGTCCCTGCAAACGCAGTACTGCACTTCACCAGTGTAGAAAAATATCCGCTCAGCCCTGCAGATATGCATAAGGCATTACAGCACTGGTCTACACTGAAACCAATTGCCGACGAACTACTGACCCAATATGAAACCCTGCTGAATACTGGCAACGCAACACTTTTCAATGATCGCATCAGGCTGCAGGTTTTATTCAGCGATGCAACAGAATGCCTCTCCAAACTGAATACAAAAGCAGACGCATGGTTTCTGGATGGATTTGCGCCATCAAAGAACCCGGAAATGTGGCAGCAGGCACTATTTGAACAGATGGCCAGGCTTTCGCATTCAGAAACCACTTTTGCCACGTTCACCAGTGCCGGCATCGTCAGGCGCGGGCTGGCAACAGCAGGGTTCAAGGTCAATAAACAAGTTGGTTTCGGTAAAAAACGTGAAATGATCAATGGCTACTTCATAGGCAGCAATCATGGCCGCTAAAAGTGCAATTGTGATCGGCGCGGGCATTGCAGGATGCAGTACCGCCTATGCGTTGGCGCAGCGCGGCATTGAGGTAACATTGCTGGAACGCAACACTGAAATTGCCAGTCAAGCTTCTGGCAATCCTCTGGCTATGCTTTATCCACGCTTAAGCGGTGATGACAGCAGCAGCGAATTTGCCTTGAATGCTTACCTGTATAGCCTGCAGCTATATAAATCACTGAAGCTGCCACCTGAAGATTTTGACTGCTGCGGTATGCTACAGCTAGGCTTTAATGCAAAAGAACTGGCACGCATCCAAAAAATAGCTGCACAAAACCGTGTTAGCGAGATTGTTCAATATGTAAATAAAAACGAAGCCAGCAGACTTGCTGGCATCAGCATTGAGCATGACGCACTGTATTTACCCGGTGCGGGCTGGATTAACCCGCAGCAGTTATGCCGACGCTTAAGCCAGAATCAACATATCAATACAATCACACTTCAAAATGTCATCAAGATACTGAAAGTAAATGGCTTATTTGAAGTCCACACGAATCAAGGTGAGATTTTAAATGCAGAGATTGTAGTAATTGCGAATGCGAATGATGCCCGCGAACTTTGTGCTGATCTATCTATAAACACACAAGCTGTACGCGGTCAGGTCACTTTGGTTGGCACTACAGAATCAAGCAGCACGCTGCAAAAAATCGTGTGCAGTGATGGCTATTTCAGCCCGGCTACACTCCAAAATAATTCAAAACAACTGCATTGCCTTGGGGCAACTTTCTCGAATATCGCCGTCATTGAAAATACTCAAAGCAAATTCATTATTGAAGAACAAGACCACCAGGCGAATCTGGAGAAGCTGAATAACATCTCGAATACACTATATAACGACCTTAAACATAGCATCGCTGGCGGCCGTGTATCCTTGCGCTGCACAGCAATCGATTACTGGCCGCTTGCAGGAAAGTTATTAGATGCGGTCAAACTAAGAACAAGCCCGCCGCGCCCCAGCGCAGACATAAACTCACTACCGTGGGTGGAAGGGCTGTATATGAATATTGCACATGGCAGCAAAGGCTTTACCACAGCTCCTTTGTGCGGCGAGCTTATCGCTTGCATGGCAAGCAATCAGGCTTTTCCGGTCTCTAACGAAATCGCAGGTTTACTCAACCCCAACCGCTTTCTACTGAAAGAAATGGGGCTGAAACGTCTGGCAAAAATTGTTTAGGATTTAAGTTACTGATCTGGCAATGTTTATTCTAGAATGTGTTCGCATTGAGCCTGTCGAAATGTGAACGCATTCATGTGCTTCGACAGGCTCAGATCGTAAAGGTCTTCCCCAATTTTCTAAGTCGATAAAATGGCTGGAAAAGTGTGAAGCACTAACGATTGTTATGTTTAATTTGTGCCTAATCAATAACTCTTAAATTCAGGTTAAAATTCAGTACATGTCGCAAACACAATATTTAGCAGCACTTTCACATCATCGTGCAGGCGAGTTAGCTCAGGCAGAATCACTTTATCAGCAAGTGTTAAAAGCTAACCCCAAGCATGCAGATGCCCTGCATATGCTCGGGGTTGTTTACTATCAAACCAGCCGTGCCGAGCAGGCAGTCACTGCTATTTCACAGGCACTGGCAATCAACCCTAAAAATACTGATTACCTGAATCATTATGCTTTAAGCCTGCGCGCTGCCAACCAGCCGGAAGCCGCTATCAGGAGCTTTCAGCAGGCTGTTTTACTGCAGCCTAAAGATCTGGATATCCAGTTCAACCTGGCCAACACCCTGCTCACGTTGGACCGATTCGAGGAAGCCGCAGGCTATTACCGCCGCATACTGCGTGTGATGCCCAAAAATGAAGATGTGCGCGAGGCTTTATGCCATTGCCTGACTTCGCTTGGCAATCAGGCACACGCAGCCGGCAACTTCATACAGGCAGAAGCCTGCTTTGAAGAAGAGCTGCAGTTTAATTCAAAAGACACAGCGATTTTATACAATCTGGGCAATGCACAGCGCGAACTTGGCAAACCGACCGAGGCAGCAAAGCACTATGCAAAAGCGATTCAGCTCACACCTGATGATGCAGATATTTATAACAATCTCGGCAACGTACAACGTGAGCTAGGACAGCTCGATCTGGCAATCGCCAGCTACCAGAAAGCACTGACACTCAACCCGCAGCTTTATCATGCCAAGGTTCATCTGGTGCACCAGAAACAGCATATCTGCGACTGGAATGGTGTGGATAATGAAATAGCTGAAATTCGCAACTGGGTCAGAACAATACCAACCGCACAGATATCGCCATTCGCATTCCTGGCAATGCCATACACCACGGCCGCAGAACAAAAACTTTGTGCAGACAACTGGGTTAACAACCGATACGCCTCGCTGACTGAATTAGGCAAACAGCTGAACTTTACGCACGAATTAAAATCAGCAGACAGGAAAATAAAAATCGGCTATATGTCGGCAGATTTCAGGTTGCATCCGCTCGCGTTCCTGATCAGCGAACTGCTGGAATTGCATGACCGTAGCCAATTTGAAATCATCGGTTTTTCTTACGGCGCGGATGATAAAACCGATGCCAGAAAACGCATAGAAAAAGCCTTTGATGCATTTCATGACATTCGTAAGCTGCCGGATATCGATGCCGCTAAAAAGATACACGACTGCGGCATTGATATCCTCGTCGACCTGACCGGCTTCACGCAAAACAGCCGTTGCGGAATTGTCGCCCTGCGTCCTGCCCCTGTGATGGTCAATTGGCTAGGCTTCCCGGGGACCATGGGCAGTTTTACTGGAGGTGGCGTGAATGGCAAACCACTGTTTGATTATCTGCTCACTGATAATTTTATCACGCCAGCGGATGCCGCATGCAATTACGCAGAACGACTGGCACTGCTACCTCACAGCTACCAACCGAATGACCGCAAACGTCCTGTTGCCAAAACACCGCCACGCGTCGAATGCGGCCTGCCTGAAAATGCCTTTGTATTCTGCTGCTTCAACCAGACATTCAAGATCACAGCGGATTTCTTTAACATCTGGATGCGACTGATCAAAGACACGCCAAATAGTGTTCTATGGCTGCTGGAATGCAACCACTGGGCTAAACAGAACCTGATTGAACAAGCCGTATTGCATGGCATCGCCAGCGAACGCCTGATTTTTGCGCCGCGTGTTTCGATTGCAGAACACCTGGCGCGGCATGCCCATGCGGATTTATTCCTCGACACGTTACCCTACAATGCACACACCACCTGCAGCGACGCATTGTGGGTGGGACTGCCGGTGCTTACATGTATGGGCGACACCTTTGCCTCACGCGTAGCGGGCAGTTTGATTAAAGCAGCAGGGTTGGACGAACTGATTACTTACACACTTACAGACTATGAAAACAAAGCGCTGTTTCTGTCCACCAATCCGCAAGCGCTTAATGCAATCAAGCAAAAATTAATAAGCGAAAAAATGACTTCAGCTGTATTTGATACGGCCAGCTTTACTACATCACTTGAGGATATTTACAAAGACATTCAGGCAAATCATCTTAGTGAACTATAACAATACCTAAAGCATCCGAGATATTTCTAGATGTATTTGAGCCGAACAAAGCTGCGATTGGACTCGCTCAAAAATTCGGAATGACGCCTGTTTTTGATACAGCACGGATGTATACAAAAAGCTTTCCCAATCTGCAACTAGAAAAGATATTCGGCATTACGACGTTCGAGTTAGGTTAGGCTACAGGCACCCTATCGCTGAAGCGGACACTACCCACAATACGCCGTGACACTGACCCTTGTGCAACGAAAATATGTGCTGCGTAGCGCGTAAAATATATGCTAAAGTCATGCTAACTCTAACTCACAGCCCATGTATTCATAAGCAATGCTGTGATGAAAAATAATAATACTTACAGATAATTTCAGGATATTCATATGGCCGCGATTGATATTTCACCTGTTTTAAAATTCATGCTGGACAAAGGGGGTTCAGATCTGTTTTTCAGTACTGGCGCAAGCATTCATATTGAAATTGAAGGTGATACCATCCCGATCAATAACCAACCGATGGCAACGGGCATGATTAAAGAAGTTGCCTATTCATTAATGTCAGCAGACCAGATTAAAGAGTTCGAATCCACACTGGAATGTAACTTCGCCATCAGTAGAAATGGCATCGGTCGCTTCCGCGTTAATGTGTTCAAGCAGCGCGGCGAAGTTGGCATGGTAATTCGCCATATTAAAACTGACATTCCATCTATTGATACCTTAGGTCTGCCGCCAGTGCTAAAAGACCTGATCCTGCGCAAACGCGGCTTATTGCTGATTGTAGGCGCAACCGGCTCCGGCAAGACCACCACACTGGCGTCGATGATCGATTATCGCAACGAAACCACTAATGGTCATATCCTGACACTTGAAGACCCTATCGAATTTGTACATCCGCACAAAAAGTCTGTCGTTGACCAGCGCGAAGTTGGCATTGACACCCTGTCATTTGAAAATGGCCTGAAGAATGCAATGCGTCAGGCGCCAGACGTCATTTTAATTGGCGAGGTGCGTGATATGGATGGTATGAAAAATGCTCTTGCCTATGCTGAAACTGGTCATTTATGTCTAGCTACCCTGCACGCAAACAATGCCAATCAGGCACTGGAGCGTGTCATTTCATTCTTCCCCGAAGATGGCCGGGCTGGCCTGCTGTTGGGCATGTCCATGAACCTGGTGGGCATTGTCTCGCAGCGCCTGATTCCAGGAAAACAAAGTAAACGTGTCGCAGCCACTGAAGTTATGATCAATACGCCTTATGTTGCCGAGCTGATTCAGAAGCAAAAGATGAGCGAAATCAAAGAGATCATGGCAGAAAACACGGATATCGGCATGCAGACTTTTGACCAGTCTTTGTTCAAGCTATTTTCTAACGGAAAAATCGATGAAGACAATGCGCTGGCTAACGCGGATTCACGCAATGATCTATCACTGAAAATACGTTTTGCAGCGGAAGGCAGCCGAGGAGGCTTCAGTGGCTAAATCAACAAACGCAGCGTTCACGAAGAAGCCAGGCTTCTGCAGAACCGCATCAGCGATAGTGTAAAAAATTATCGCTATCACAAACACTGCGACAAAACTTGGCCATACACCTCAAAGCCAGCACCGCGGTAAAGTATGGCCTGCGCCAAACTTACAAAATGCGTGGTAGGCGCCCGCTGGTTTTGGTAGCAACATTCACACTAGAAGCTTCAATACGACCATTACCTGAAGCAAATGATTCCGGCCCTTGCGGCCGATGATAATACTGCCAGGAGAATATGCCCGTTGCGACAATTGCCAATATTACAAAAGGGTAAAACCAGCGGCTAAAATACTTTGAAGTCATGTGCATACCAAGTTGAATTGCTTGCTTCAATTCTAACCGCAATTTACAGATATAGTCGATGCGCGACTGCACTAACAAAGCAATAATAAAGCGGCCAGACCTAAGAATCCTGACCGCGCAAAAGCACTTATAAAGTAAAATGAATTACAGGCTTTGTACACTACCCAATATCACCAGCGTAGAAACCATTAGAAACCCCCAGGCAATGAGACCCGCAGTCAGTACTGCACCGAATAAAAGCATCGCGTGCCCACGCTCTTTAATTCGAAAAACAGCCGGAATACCATAATAGATAAGACTTACTGTAAAAAATAGTGCCAGCGATAATGCCAATAGATTTAACAACATATTTGGAATCAGAAAAAAGATAGGCACTATCCATAATGGTGTTGGCGCTACTGCAGCTAATGTAAAAGAATCATGATAACTGGGGTGTATCTCTGCCACCTCAGCAAGTTGACGAAGAATCAAACCCATCACCGGAACGATTGCCAATTCCACAACAAACAAAATAATAGCAACCAATAACAGCTTGGAACTGGATAAAACCGGCAACAGATGACCAGCCATATCACCTGCTGCATAATAAATAAATAAAGGGGGAATCAAAGAAAACGGAACAACATGCAGGAAATAAAGCCGATGCATAGATAATCTAGACTGCATCAGATGTCTCCATCCTTTATTGGGTACGACAAACAGCCAAAATAAATTTAACAGACTCATGAACATTATCCTTTACACAGTATGGCAATCGGGCAATGCGTGACAGCGGCAATAGTCGCTGCTTACACTGTTTTATGTCTTTCGTGAACTACGCCGCCGTAAACGACGGAGCTTCTAACTTCAACGGCGCGAGCAAGGCAGAGGACTTACGTCCCTTGGCTTGACTAACAGCGCCTCCATTAGCAGTAACGACTATTCCAGCCG
>JBFZCQ010000253.1:0-6083 GCA_041307905.1 Methylotenera sp. | reverse complement strand
GGCCTTTGCCAGTTTCCTGATAGACCTTCTGCGTTTCAGCCAAGCTGTTATTCCAATACCAGCGCGCACAACCAAACGCTTTCGCAAGCTTGTCAGCTTGCGCGGCATTTGGATAAAGACGCATCTTGGTAGCGGTGAACATCATTCCATTCTACAGATATTTTTAGGTTGTCAAATTTAACGTGCCTTATATCCCCCAACTGAAGGAAGGGGATTTACGGCACGTTGGTTAAATTTTGCTTCGTGCGAAGATAATCAGATATTTCGCCTTAATTAGAAAGTCGCTTTATTGCGGCTTTTTTAAATGTACATAAAAATTTACCTACACAAAAATTAAGGCATATAATTTACTGACAAAAATCAACAAGAAGAGCATCTCATGTTTGACTTAAATACGCTGCGATTAGTCGCAATGGTGAGCTTCTCCGGTTTTGTATTTACAGCTATGATGCTATGGCATCTGTTACCGCAGGAGCGCAGCATGAAATATTGGGCGCTTTCAGCACTGCTTATTGCGTCAGGCCTCTTTCTGCTCGTGCTGCGCGGGCATATTCCAGACTTCCTTTCTATGGTCACTGCCAATACACTTATTGTACTTGGTGTCGGTTTTATGTATGTTGGCGCGCGCATTTTGTTGGATGCGGGTGTCGGACGTCACTGGCATTGGCATTGGTATGCTGCCGGCCTTACATTTTTAATCTGTATTTTTGCACCTGGTATTTCAGAACAGGTTACTGCAACCTCTGTGCTTTATGCCTTATTCTTTTTTGCCTGCAGCGTTTTGTTCTGGTTTAAAGGAGGGCCTGAACTGATGGTCACCAGGCAGATAACAGCACTGATATTTGTAACGGGTGCTATTTTTTTTATTTACCGTGCATTTACTCCTCCACAGCATACGCCGGCCGTTATTTATGTATCTACAACGAGCTTGATTGAAGTCATTCCATATTTTTATGCGCTTTTACTCAGTATGTGGCTCCCCTTAACCTTAATGCTTTTGGTGAGTTCGCGTCTGCAAAACCAGCGTTCAGATGCTGTTGAAAGAGCAGAACAAGCCTTTAATGAACTAAAGGAAAGTAAGTCTCTGTGGAATTTTGCAATAGAAGGCTCCGGTGATGGCGTTTGGGACTGGGACGTGGTAAATGAGAAAGTATTTTATTCGAAAAGATGGAAAGAGTTATTAGGTTATTCTGAAGATGAGGTTGGAGAGGGGTTGGATGAGTGGAGTAAGCGAATTCATCCTGAGGATAAGGCTGGTACTGAGGCTGCTGTAAGCAGGCATTTTGAGGGGGAAACGACAAGCTATTCACATGAGCATCGTCTGCTTTGCAAAGACGGCACTTATAAATGGATACTTACCCGTGGTTTGGTCGTGAGTCGTGATAGTTCCGGCAAGCCGCTTCGCGCAATCGGCACCCACACAGATATCACCGAGTTAAAACTGCAGCAGGCCTACATGCAATTCCGTAACCGCATTCTTATGATGCTGGCACGCGGTGAGCCGGTCAAGCAGGTAATGCTTGCTACGGTTACCGGCATCGAGGTCATTCACCCTGAAATGATATGCAGCATTCTGCTCCTGGATGATGAAGGCAAGCGACTGGTGGAAGTTGTCGCACCGAGCCTGCCGGATTTTTATAATGATGCGGTCAAAGGTATTGAGGTTGGTGTTGGTAAAGGGTCTTGCGGGACGGCGGCTGTTGTTGATGAACGCGTCATTGTTGATGATATCTCTACGCACCCATACTGGCAGTTGTATAAGCAGCTTGCTGCAAGCGCTGGCTTGGCTGCCTGCTGGTCACAGCCGATCAGGTCTTCGACGCACCATGTGTTAGGGACTTTTGCAATCTATCATCGTAAAGTTAATAAGCCTACAGCAACTGATATTGAGCTTATTGAACAGTGTGCCGATTTAATCAGCATCGCACTTGATAAAAATACAGCAGAGGTGAGCTTGAAAGACAGGGAAAAGCAGTTGGAACTGGTACTGGATGCCAGTCAGATCGGCTTCTGGGATTGGGACATTAAGAAAGATAAAGTCATCAGGAATGAGCGCTGGGCATCTATGCTTGGGTATAGCTTAAATGATATTGAGTTTACTGTTAAGCAATGGATAGATTTCATCCATCCTGATGACCAGGCTAGGGCTAGCCAGTCTATTCAGGATTGCCTTGAAGGATTGGCGCCAGTGCATAGTATTGAATATCGCATGCGCACGAAAGATGGACATTATAAATGGATACTTGACCAGGCGCAGGTAGTAGAGCGTGATATCAATCACAAAGCTACCCGTATGTGTGGCACACATACGGATGTTACCGAGAGGAAACTGATGGAAGAGCAAATCCGCCATCAAGCACTTTATGACGGACTTACCCAATTACCTAACCGTTATCTGTTTGAAGATCGTCTGCGTCAGGCGATGGTGAAAAGTAAACGTACCGGCTGTTATGGTGCATTGATGTTTCTGGATCTGGATAATTTCAAACCACTTAATGACAATTACGGACACGCTGTTGGTGACCTGCTACTGATTGAGGTGGCTGCTCGTTTGAAAAGCTGCGTGCGTGAAGCAGATACCGTCGCACGAATTGGCGGCGATGAGTTTGTGGTTGAACTTGAGCAGCTCGATACGGATAAGAAGTTATCTGAAAAAGAAGCTGAATCTACAGCAGAAAAAATACGCCAGTTACTGGCCGAACCTTATTTGCTGAAAATCACTAGCGGAGCGGGTAAAGACTCTACTGTAGTGCATCATTGCACTGCCAGTATCGGCGTGGTCCTGTTTATCGGTAATGAAGTTGCGCTGGAAGAAATTCTCAAGCGCTCCGATGATGCAATGTATCTTGCTAAAGATGTAGGGCGAAATCAGGTTAAGTTTCATCATATTAACACTGTGCATTGATGCAAAAATCCTTTAATGAGTTTTCAGGCTTTACTCTGATTTAACTCAGTTGATTGCGAGGATGGGTAATTATCTGGATTTAAGCCAGTTCAGTGCTCCGTGTCCTGCCGCCATGCCGCTTGCAAAGCTGGCGGTTAAGAGGTAGCCGCCAGTGGGCGCTTCCCAGTCCAGCATTTCCCCTGCGCAGAATACGCCTGGCAAACTACGAATCATTAACTGCTCGTCCAGCGCTTCAAACACAATGCCGCCCGCAGTGCTTATTGCCTCATCCAGCGGCCGCGGTGCTGTAAGTGTAAGCGGTAAATGTTTAATTGCTGCGCCCAGAAGTTTTGAGTCAGCGTACACTTCTGCACTGACTAATTCTCTAAGCAGGCCCGCTTTAACGCCCTTGATGCCAAGCCTGCTTTGAAGGTGACTGGATATTGACCTGGAGCCACGCGGGTGCGCGATTTCATTAATCACTAGCTGTTCATCTTTTCCTGGCAACAGGTCCAAATAAATCTCTACGTTGCCGTTTTCTGCAATTTTGTCACGCAGGCCTGCTGATAAAGCGTAGATCAAGCCGCCCTCTATGCCGCCGGCGGTGATCATGATTTCGCCTTGTTTGCGGTGTTCAATACCGGCTATATCTGTGTAAGATAACACTACAGTTTTTATAGGCTCGCCGGCGAAGCGCGTGCTGAAGTGTTCACTCCAATATGTATCAAAGCCACAGTTTGCCGGTTTGAGGGGCGCAACTGAAACGTCACGCTGTTCAAGTAAGGGTACCCACAACCCATCAGAGCCTAGATGTGCCCAGCTGCCGCCGCCTAATGCCAGTATTATGGCATCGGCCTGGATTAACTTTTCTGCATCAGGGGTGGCAAAGCGAAGAGCGTTATGTTTATCCCATCCTAGCCAGCGGTGGCGCATGTGGAAACTTACGCCAGCTTCGCGCAGACGGTGCAGCCATGCACGCAGCAGCGGGGCTGCTTTCATTTCGCACGGAAATACGCGGCCGGATGAACCCACAAAAGTTTCGATGCCCAGTGTATGTATCCATGTGCGCAGTGCGTCCGGGCTGAATCTGTCTAACATAGGTGCGATATTTTTCTCGCGGTCGCCATAACGCCCGGCAAAAGAAGGCAGCGGTTCTGAATGCGTGATGTTCATACCGCCCTTGCCTGCCATCAGAAACTTACGGCCAACGCTGGGCATCGCATCAAAAAGATCTACTTTTGCCCCGCCCTGACACAGTACCTCTGCAGCCATTAGCCCGGCAGGACCGCCACCGACGACTGCAACAGTGAAAGGTTTATGCAATGACATTGATATCGCTTAAAAAATTAATTGGGTGCAGGATAGCACGGCAAAACCACGATCACAAATAGCCAAAATAACAGGTTGTGAGGCGCATAGGCGGGCACTTCTTATTTCCAGTTACATATGTCGAGATAATTATGATCAAATTGCATTTATTCACACTTCTTTATGTTGTAAGCTGGTGTAATGTCTCAGCATGAACGGCAACGCTTTTGAATGGTTGCACACATAATTGTTGGTGTATTTGAAGTGATTCCACTTTAATATTGATCTGGCACGATGATATTTGAAGTCCGTTCGCATTGAGCTGTAAGCTTGTCGAGCAGTCGAAATGTGAATGGATACAATGCCTTCGAATAGCTCAGAATCTGCCCCATATTTGATGCGGGACCGAAAGTAAGTTGATACTTCATCGTGTCGTATCAATAAAAGAGGTAGTGCTTGCGGGATAATCGTCATTTCTATCGCAACATAAAGCAGCTTGAAAAATTCTCAGAAGCAGTTGAAGCTAACCTGCATCAGGCGCTGCCACATGATTGGTGGGTCGTCGTCGCTGATGTGGCAGACTCAACAAGCGCAATAGCAGTTGGTGATTATAAAAAAGTAAATAAGGTAGGGGGCTGCCTGCATCGCTGCGGTAGTGAATGTCGACAGAGAAATCAGCATCCCATTCGTGTTTGGTGGTGATGGCGCGATGTTTGCTATTCCGAATTGTATGTTTCAGAAAGTGATTGCAGCTTTGCGTGGTGCACAGAAGCTTTCATGTGATAGTTTTGGTCTGGATTTACGGGTTAGTCTGATTAATGTCGGGGACTTGGCTAAACAAGGCTTGCCCGTAAATCTGGTAAAAGTCAGATTGTCTCCGCACTTGAGTGTTGATAGCAGTGATGTACAAACCTCTGCGCTGTAAGCTTTTCTGAACTCGAAGTATCAATTAAGGCAGCTGGTTTATGGTACGTACAAATCTCGCGAGGCATTGGTGACGTGTCTGGTGCAATCTTATACTGGTAACCATCTGCATTTTGTGGATGGCAGTTATGCATTGGCTGCCAGCACTTTAAAGAAGCGGCTAGCTGCATCTATGAAATAATGGGATATTTAGTAAATGCAAGCAAACGTATAAAGGTGAACAAGTGAACAAAATTTTAATGGTGTTAATGCTGATATCAACTCCGACCTTAGCAGAATGGACGATGATTCAAACCGGTGATAATGAGAACGTATATGTGGATTTTGATACACTGCAGAAGATCGGCGATTTAGTTACCGTATCCACTTTGAATGATTATTCTTTTGCACAGCAGAAAAAAGAATTATCTACACAGTTTACTGAACTGCATGATTGCAAACACAAAAAATTTAAAGCGCTTGCAATCAGCTATTATTCCGAAAATATGGCCAAGGGCAATGTTATTGAGGCATTCAGTTTTAATGCGCCTGACATTGCCTGGTCAGACTTAGTTAATTACAGTGTCGGTGAGCTCAAAGCCAATATTATTTGCAGCAGGTGATACTATCTTGGTTCCTGTTATAAAATATGGCGCGCCCGGCGGGATTCGAACCCACTACCCTCGGCTTCGGAAACCGATACTCTATCCAAATGAGCTACGGGCGCGTATTGCAGCAGGTAGCGCATTATAACAAACAGAAACGCTGTATGCGGCAATACTGAACGGCATTTTTAATGTGGCCAGCTGTTTGATTCTATACATTAGCTTTTTTGTCTTAATCTAAAGTGCAGGTATAATATTTTCTTTATCTAATTTTTTCTGGGAATGAACTGTAATGAGCAATGTAAATAGCGACGAAAAAGGCTATTCATTTGGACAAATCGTGCTTGCCTCGTTTGTGGGTATTGTCGGTATTGTGCTATTTG
>JBFZCQ010000252.1:0-4790 GCA_041307905.1 Methylotenera sp. | reverse complement strand
ACGTATCTGTTGAATTTCCGCTTTGGCTGTTTGCGCTTCAGCTTTTGCTGAGTTCTGTTGTGCCTGTGAACTTGCAAGGTTGCGATTAGCGATGATGAGATCTCTTTCCGCAATTTCCAGGTCACGCTTTGAAACTAGACCATCAACAAATAATCGTTGCATGCGGCTGCTTTGAAATTCAGCAGCATCAGCGGTAGCTTTGGCCGAGCTGATCGCTTCAGTCGCTGAAAGTATTTTCTGGTTGGCGACATCCAGCTTGAATTGTGCGGCTGAGATTTTTGCATCACGTGAAGTAATCAGGTTCTGTTGCTGAACCTGATATGTTTTTAACTCATCTTCTTTTGCGCCTAGTTTGGTTTGCAGATTATCTCTCTGCGCTTCAAGCCTGTCTTTAAACATCGGGTCAATATCACTGATTTCGACGAGTGCATCTCCCTTTTTTACAATGCTGCCTTCTTGCACGTGCCATTTGCTGATGATGCCACTCACAGGCGCATCAATTGTCTGCACCCGTTCTAATGGGGAAAAGGCGGTGACTTTGCCTAATGCGGTCACATTCTGCTGCCATGGAAGAAACAGCGCAAATAATGGCAATACAAAAAACAGTATTGCAAATACCCTGACATAAAGTCTGACAAACGACGGTGTTTCTGATGCTGTTAATGCATTGCTTTTAAGTTTATGCGGCGCACTCATTTGGCCACACTTTTCTGCTGGCTTAGCAAAATTGTATTGTTGAATTTTTGTGCAATATGTTCAAAACGCGTTGTCACTATCAGCATCCAATCTGCTTTATGGGTTTCAAGAAGATTCAAAACTGAGTTTAGTTCACTGGCTGTCAGGTTATCCAGTAAACCATCAATAATAAGTAATTTTGGTTTGCCGGCAATCGCTCTAGCCATCATCAAACGTTGCAATTGCGTGGTTGATAAAGGTGCGCCAAAAGCGGTCAATTCCGTATCCAAGCCGAATTCCAGATTGGTAAAGTCTGCTTGTAGCCCCAGTTCGTTTAGAATGTTGTTAACGACGTTTAAAGGGATGTTTTCTCGATCAAGCACTATATTTTCAATAATTGAGCCTTCAACCACTTCAATTCTGCCCGCAATGCCAATCGAATTGCGCAGTAAATTTTGATCAAGCTGTCTTAAATCGTTGCCGTTAAATTCAACATGCCCGATGGATGATTTTCTGAGGCCGGTGACTACGCCGATTAAAGTTGTTTTGCCTGCCCCGGATTCGCCTAAGATGGCAAGGCTTTCACCCTTGTTAATATGAAAACTGATACTCTGGATTAGGCTTACTCGGGGTGAATAATTAAATGAAATATTAAAGGCTTCAACACGATTTAAACTGCCGGCAGGGATTAAATGCGTGCCGATATTTTCCTGAGGCAAGTCATCCAGAATGCCGATTTTATCCAGTGCCGCCATCATGTCGTAAAAATATTCCAGTTTGCCGATGAAGCGAACAAATGCAGCCAAAACGCTGAAAATGATGAGTTCTGCAGCTACAAACTGCCCTAAATTGATCTGACCTTTAATAACAAGGCCACCACCTAAGGCCAGCATTAGCGTACCGATAATGGCGTAAAGTGTTACAGCGCCAATATTTTGAAAAAGCAAGGTGCGAAAATGCGCTGTTCTTTTTTTGATGTACTTATTAGCAAGACCATTACTTAAATGTTTTGCGCGCTCTAAACCATTATAGAATTTGAATACATAGTAATTTCTGGCAATCGTTTCGAGCCAGGCCGCAGTTGCAAATTTTATTTTAGATTCATCAATAGCGGTTTTTGTACCATTGCTGCCTAACACAAAAATGATGAAGGCCAGCAACGCTAATAATACCAATACGATGACGGCGAAATACAAGCTGTAGAAAATTAAAATCACACTGCCGATTATGCCCTGCAACAATGCCGCCAGACCAACTGTGAGAAGTGTCGCTGTTGATTTTTGAACGGTGTCGATGTCAAAAAAACGATTCATCAGCTCTACCGGGTTGCTGTGGTCGTAAACAGCAGAATCAATGCCTTGGGTGTTATTCGCTACATTCATTGAGGTTCTGATAAATAACCTGCGCTGTATCAATTCCACGACATAGAATTCAAACACATAGATCACGCCAGATAACACCAGTAAAACAAATAAGATCAGAGAAACAACAAACAGCGGCTGTAGTACGCCGCCCATCGTTACGATGTTGACGAGTGCCTGTACCGCAATTGGTGTTGCAATACCAAGTATTCCGTATCCAAATGTGAGCACGATAAGCAGATTGATATCTTTTTTCTCAAGCTTCAAAAGCTCGAGCAATCTTTGCGTGGGGGTTTTCATATTCATGCTTATTTTCATAATGCTGACTTAATTTTTATTTGGATATTTTAAAGCGAACTAATAATTAATTTGCAAGGAATCCGGGAAAATAGGTAAATATTGGTAAAGCGTTTTAATTGGCTGATTCGATTAAATTGTAGAGTAAATAGTTTAGAGTAACTTAGCTTTCAAAGCTAACTTATTAATTGAGACCTTTTCATTAAGTATTTTTAATCTTAAAGATTATCGGTTACGCAGGAATAACGATTATTTGATTTTTTTATTAGCAATTGAACTATTCAATGGTTTTGTGCAAATCTATCTTATTTCTAAAACTAACAGGCAGGAATAACAATTCTCATTTATTTTTTTATTAAAGTAAAATAGTTAATTAATAAGTAACCATTCATATTTAAAGAACTATGTCCCGACTAAACTACCACCATCTATATTACTTCTGGCAAGTGGCTAAAATTGGCAATCTCACCAAAGCTGCTGAAGCGCTTTACATCTCACAATCTGCTTTGTCAGCACAAATCAAACTACTTGAAGAAAGTATTGGTAATCAGCTATTTACACGGCAGAGCCGCAAACTGATATTAACCGATATCGGCAATACTGCTTTTTCCTATGCTGAATCAATATTCAGCAAAGGACATGAGTTGGAAGCGCTGCTTAAAAAAGGGCTGCAAACTGAAAATCAAGTCATCAGAATTGGTGTGCTTTCAACGATGTCTCGTAACTTTGTCGAAGAATTCATAAAACCTTTGATGAACAATCCCAGAGTTAAATTAATCATTGCTGCGCGCGGTCAGACAGATTTATTAAATGAGCTTGCCAATTATCAGTTTGATCTGGTGCTCACGAATATTGAAGTCAGGGGTACACATAAACAGTTATGGCAATGTCAGCTGTTAACTAAACAACCCATTTGTGTGATTGGTTCTCCTGGACTCAAACTGAGTAAAAATTTTATTGATGATTACAACATGGTTAACTGGGTATTGCCAGTGTCAGGCAGCCCGATCCGTGCAGCTTTTGATGGCTTCTGTGCCAAGTACCAGTTTCAGCCTAATATTGTTGGCGAAGCCGATGATATGGCCATGCTGAGGTTGCTTGCCCGAGACAGCAAGGCACTGGCAGTCATGCCTGACGTTGTAGTCAAAGATGAAATTATTGCCGGCAGCCTGACTGTTTACATGACACTGCCCAATATCTTTGAAAACTTTTATGCGGTCACGGTAAAGAAGCATTTGGCTAACAGACTGGTTTCTGAGCTGATCAGAAATTTTACCGGGATCGAAGAGCAAGGCGCCTAAGCTATATATTGTTCGTACTCGCCTTCCATGGAATATGGTTGTATCAGTGAATGACCCATAGCGCGTCTGAAACCAGGCACATGCCGCCAAAACTCTTTAAAATCGGCCTTAGTGCTTCGATTACCTGGTTCAGCTGGTTTTCCGGACAGGCGATTATAAATGTTACATTTTCAAATTTTTCTCCAAACGCCAGATCATCCCGTACGCCTCTTTCTCCGTAACCGCCTACATGTTTATAGATGGTGTAGTTATGGATGTTTATTGCTTTTAACGTGGAAATCACCTGGGGTTTTTCCACGGCTTCTATGACAAGCTCAATTCTTTTAACGCTAAACATGATGCAATCTCCTTAAAGTAAAAAGTTAGCAAAACTATAATAAATGGGTATACCGAAAATAACGTTGAACGGAAAAGTAACGCCAAGCGCCAGCGTTAAATAAATTGATGGATTTGCTTCCGGTATTGCCATTCTCATGGCCGGAGGCACCGCAATGTAGGAAGCGCTCGCTGCCAAAACGCCTACAAGTGTAGATCCGCCAACACTGAAACCTAATAAATAATGACCGATTATTACGCCTGCAATTCCAGAAATGATAGGCATCAGCACACCAAAACCGATTAAAAATTTACCAGCTAGCTTGAAGTCATTAATTTTCTTTCCAGCTTCCATGCCCATCGCGAGTAAAAATACGCACAGAACACCCATAAATAGCTGATCAAAAAAAGGCAATATGGTTGTTATGCTTTTTTCTGTGGCGATATCTCCAATCAGCAGGCCTCCAATCAGCAGCACAATGCTCCCATTGGTAAATGCCTCTTTAATTAATTCTGATTTTTTGGTTTGCATGTGCGTTGATGGCTGTATGTATTTTTTTCTGACAGATGATGCAAGAAAAAGTCCGACTAGAATCGCAGGCGACTCCATTATCGCCAGCATGATAATTGGATGTTTTTCAAAATCGATATGCAGCGCTTCAAGAAAAGCAACTGCGGTAAGAAAAGTACCAGCACTCACAGAGCCATAGTGCGTTGCAATGGCAACAGCATTTAACCGATCAATTTTTCCAATATGATGAATAATCCAATAAGCAATGAGCGGTAATGCAATGCCCAGAACAATTGCAACCATAATTGCAGGAACAGCTTCGCTGAAATT
>JBFZCQ010000251.1:0-8422 GCA_041307905.1 Methylotenera sp. | reverse complement strand
TAAGGTTTACCTACCGCAAATTGTGTATAACGCGGACGCTGCAGCTCTGTAGTATCGTCATCGGGAAAATGACGCATTTCAATAGCTGCCAATTTATAGCGTAAATCACCTTTAGCATCCGTTTGCTTAGTTACAAAATTGTTCATAATGTAATCAGGGTCATGACGACTGCTTCCATCAAGTTTTGGTAACGGCGGCTGCACTGCCCTATTGATCCAGAATGTCAACAATGCCAGAAAAATCAGCAATGCCAATGGGAATGTAATGGCTGCACGTGTACCGAAATGCATACTCATACACTTATTTCCATAACACTACACAAAGGGAAAGTCGCAAAAAATAACATGTACTTAACCTAATTGCTGATACTTGCCTGCGTTAGAAATTTTTCCATCTGCGCATCAAACGTACCTTGTGCCTGCATGATCAACTCACAAACCTCGCGCACTGCACCGCGCCCGCCTGCTTTATAAGTGACATAGTGCGCATACTTCAGCAGCAGTGCCGGTGAATCCGGCACCGCAATCGCCAACCCGCATTGCAGCATAGGCGGCAAATCCACCACATCATCACCCATAAATGCACACTGCTCAGCCTGCAAGCCGCTGGATTTCATCAAGTCTTGAAATGCCTGCAATTTATCTTCCACACCCTGGTAAAAATGCGCTACGCCAGTAGTCTCTGCGCGTTTTTTTACGACATTCGAAGTGCGGCCGGTAATAATCGCCATTGACACACCGGTAGCTTTAAGAAGCTTCATGCCCAGACCATCATGCGAATGAAAGGTTTTATATTCCTGCCCGTCGTCACCGATCGTTAAGCCGCCATCGGTCATTACACCGTCTACGTCCAGAATCAGCAGCTTTATTTTCTGCAATCGCTGATTTAAATCTATATTATTAGTCAAGCTCACCTAAACCACCTTTGCTAATAAAAGATCATGCATGTTCAACGCACCGACCAGAACACCCGTATTGTCGACTACTAACAGCCCGTTAACCTTACATTGCTCCATCATTTCTACAGCATTCATCGCCAATTCATCACTATGAATTGTTTTGGGATTCTGGTGCATCACATCTCTGATTGCAGCATTCCCAATATTGATACTCTGCTCAAACGTACGTCGCAAATCACCATCGGTAAATATACCAGACGGCTTACCATGCGTATCCACCACCGCAGTCAGCCCCAGCCCTTTACGCGACATTTCAAGCAAGCCCTCCGCAAGGGTCGCATTAATAGGTACTTGCGGTACATCTGAACCTGCACGCATCACATCGCTTACACGAACCAACAAACGACGCCCTAAGCTGCCACCCGGATGCGAGCGGGCAAAATCTTCCGCTGTAAAATCCCGCAAATCCAATACGCACAAGGCAAGCGCATCACCGAGCGCCAAAGCCACTGTGGTACTTGAAGTCGGCGCAAGCCCAAGCGGGCAGGCTTCTTTTGCCACATGTGCACTCAAATGTATGTCAGCTGCCCGCGCTAAGGTAGATTCATCATTACCGGTAATCGCTATAATTTTTGCACCTAATCTTTTTAATGGCGGCACGATGGCTAATATCTCGTCACTCTCACCGGAATTCGAAAGCGCAATCACTACATCTCCGGCGGTTATCATGCCGAGATCACCGTGACTAGCTTCTGCCGGATGCATGAAAAATGCAGGCGTACCGGTACTGGCAAGTGTAGAGGCAATTTTGCCGCCGACATGTCCGGATTTACCCATGCCACTCACAACTACACGCCCTTTGCATTGCAGTATGCATGCAACCGCATCAGTAAAATTAATGTCAAGTCGCTCTGCCAGCAATTCAACCTCGCGCGCTTCCAGCAGCAAAATCTCTTTGGCCAAATTCAGCGTTTTATTCTGAATTTCTGGCTGATCTATGGTCTGAACTACCTGCTGCGAGTCTGGCCTGATATGGTTGTTTGATAATGACATTCGTAGTGTTTTATAAGGACTAAAGGTTTATCGCCAAGGCTTTAACGATTTAGATCTAAGAAAGTTAACGGTTAGTATAAAAGGGAATTCTCAAGTTATAAAGCCTAACAGCTAATTAATAACACCTTTTTCAAGAAAAATATATAAAAAAACTCTGGTCGGGCACAGATTTTGCTATAAACGCCACGGCATTGGTAAAAAATCTATTGTTAGCCGAGTGATAAAAAAACTTTCTAACTGATGCGCCAATATGAAACAATATAAGAAGAAGACAGGCACAAACTTCCTAACAACATTAAGAATATGTTCAACACATTACCATTAATCCTGATACTGCTGATTAGCTCAGTGTTTGCAGTGGCATTATTCCGTGCATTCAACCTGCCGGCGATGCTTGCCTACTTCCTGGTAGGGTTAGCATTAGGTCCGCACACTTTTGGCCTGTTGCCGGATAGTGAAGCGAATCGCGAGTTCGCAGAATTCGGTATTGTGTTTTTAATGTTCAGTATCGGCCTCGAATTCAGCCTGCCGCAGTTGTATGCCATGCGAAAAAAAGTGCTGGGGTTAGGCGGCGGACAGGTAATCATTTCGCTGATGCTCACGATGACTATTTCAAAACTAGCTGGTCTGAGCTGGGCAACTGCTTTTGTAATAGGTGCAGCTTTAGCCATGTCATCAACAGCTATTGTTTCTAAAATTCTGGCTGAACGCATAGATTTAAACTCTCGCCACGGGCGGCTCAGTATAGGCGTACTACTGTTTCAGGATATTGCTGTTGTACCTATGCTGGTACTGATTCCTGCATTGGGGATGGCCAGTTCAAATTTAACTGATGTACTTGGTCTAGCGATGCTTAAGGCTGTCGCCATGCTGTTACTGCTGTTCACAGTAGGTAAGTGGGTGATTAACCCATGGTTTAATCTAGTGGCTAGCCAGCGTTCGCGTGAATTATTTGTCATGAACGTGCTTATGGTTACCTTGTTACTGGCTTTTGCCACCAAGCTCGCAGGCTTATCTTACGCACTCGGCGCCTTCATTGCCGGCATGCTGATTTCAGAAACCAAGTTCAGATATCAGGTGGAATCAGACATATCGCCGTTCCGCGATATTCTGCTGGGGCTGTTCTTCATCAGCGTAGGCATGCTATTAAATATACAGCAAATTTTTAGCAATATTGGACTGATATTACTAATACTGTTTGGCTTCATCCTGTTTAAAGCACTAATAGTGGCTGCGATAGTTCGTATATCAAAATATGAGGCCGGCGTGGCCATTCGCACCGCAGTCATTCTGGCACAGGCTGGTGAGTTCAGTTTTGTAATTTTGGCGCTCGGCGCAGAACATAAGCTAATCAGCGGTGTAGCGCTTCAATCTGTTCTGGCAGCAGGGCTACTGTCCATGGTCATTGCACCATTCCTGATCCAATATAACGGTAAAATTGCCAGAAAGCTGGTCGGAAGCTACACCCGCAACAGCAGTAAGGTCGTAGAAGAAATCGAAGAAGCAGGTAAACACCTTCATGATCACGTTGTCATTTGTGGCTATGGTCGTAGCGGTCAGTATTTAGGGCGCTTTCTGCGAGAAGAGAAGATTCCATACATCGCACTGGATATTGACCCGACACGTGTTCTTGAAGCTGCGGCAGCCGGTGAAAACGTCATGTTTGGCGATGCGGCAAGGCGGGTTGTGCTTTCCGCTGCCGGCTGCGCACGTGCCAAAGCGCTGATTATCAGCTATGCCGACAATCGTGCTGCAATGAAAATTTTACATATCGCGCAGGAAAGCTATCCACATGTGCCCGTTATCGTGCGTACGGTAGATGACTCACACATGGAACAATTGCGAGCTGCCGGGGCTGCCGAAGTCGTACCTGAGATTCTTGAAGGCAGCCTGATGCTTGCCTCACATGCCCTGATGCTTTTGGGTGTACCGCTAAACCGTGTAGTAAAGCGCATCCGTTTATTCCGTGAAGAACGTTATAAACTGTTCAAAGGCTACTTCCATGGCGCATCCGATACGGATAGTGAAGACCTGGAAAAACAGCAGGTACGCCTGCATTCAGTCATCATCACCAACGGTGCTTTTGCGATTGGCAGAAGTCTTGCCGATATGCAGCTCGATGTCTTTAATGTTGAGGTGAAAGCGATTCGCCGCCCCAATTCAAATGGCGCGGTATTGACAACAGATAACCTGCTTGCTGAAGGTGATGTAGTGGTGTTGCTTGGCCAGCCTATCGGCCTTACCAATGCTGAAAACGCACTGCTTATTGGGCGCGTTGCAATTAAATAGAAGCAGATTATGACTAAACATGTAATGATTATCGGCGGCGGCATTGTAGGTTGCATGACTGCAATGGAACTTGTCAATCGCGGCTACCGCGTCACCATTGTTGAACGTAATCAAATTGCCAGCCAGACCTCCGGAGAGTCCTCGTGGGCAGGTGGTGGCATTATTTTCCCGCTGCTGCCGTGGCAATATTCAGAACCAGTCAATGCCTTGACGCGCACCGGTGCTGATTTCTATAGGGAACTCAGTCAAAAACTATTAAGCGAAACTGGTGTGGATGCGGATTTTGCGGAATCAGGTTTCCTGCTGCTGCCTAAGTTCGATAACAATGCAGCGCTAGCTTGGTGTGAGAAAAATCAGGTTCAGGCGCAGGCAGTAAAAGCCGCAGATTACGATGTGCAATCCCTAAGCGGTGATGATGCACTATGGTTACCTAAGGTATGTCAGATACGACCGCCATACCTGATGCAGGCAATGCGCAAATGGCTTGAGCAGCATCAGGTGACAATGCTGGAACATACACAATTGTTGCCGTTACAACAGGCTGAGGAACTCAATGAGTGGCAGACAACTAATGGTAAAAAATTAAGCGCAGATCAGTTCGTAGTAACTTCAGGTGCATGGAGCTTTGAACTTTTAAAAGAAACTACCGAAAAACTCAACATCAAACCAATGCGCGGGCAAATTCTGTTGTATAAACCCGAAAAAAACCTGCGGCAGATGGTTTATCGCGAAGGCTTCTACATGATACCGCGTCTTGATGGGCACTTGCTGGCAGGCAGCACACTAGAAGATGTGGGCTTTGATAACGGCGTCACTGAAAACGTACGTGATGAGCTACGTTTAAAAGCTGAAGCTATTATGCCAGAACTGAAGAATCAGCCCATTATCAAGCACTGGAGCGGATTGCGCCCTGGCACTCCGGAGAATCTGCCTACAATCTGCGCCCACCCTAGTATTAAAAACCTGTACCTGAATACCGGGCATTTCAGATACGGCCTGACCATGGCGCCCGCCAGCGCCAAATTGATTACAGCGTTAATGGCCGCAGAAACACCTCCGATTGACCCTGGTCCATACAACTGCAGCAGCTAAGCTAATGAAATCAGCATTACAAATTACCATGCCATAAAGATTAATGGGCAGGCAATCTTTTTATGCATTTACCTGTACGTTCATTTTAAGCATTGGTAAAATGATAAGCTAATTCAATTCTTTCCAAGCATTCAAGGCTTTCCACATTTGGAAAGCCGGCAAATAGATTAGGATGTTACATGCTGTTAATGATAGATAACTACGATTCGTTCACCTACAATCTGGTGCAGTATCTGGGTGAACTGGGTGAAGACGTATTGGTATACCGTAACGACGAAATTGACCTGACCAAAGTTGCTGAGCTCAAACCTGATCACATCGTTATCTCTCCGGGCCCATGCACGCCGAATGAGGCTGGCATCAGCGTTCCACTAATTAAAGAATTTGCAGGAAAAATTCCATTATTAGGCGTGTGTCTGGGTCATCAAAGTATCGGCCAAGCGTTTGGCGGTAACATTATTCATGCCAAACAGCTCATGCATGGCAAAACATCATTGATCTACCATAATGACGTTGGTGTATTTAAAGGCCTGCCAAACCCCTATACTGCAACACGCTACCACTCACTGGTTATTGAGAGAGAAACTATACCTGATTGCCTGGAAATCACTGCATGGACTGAAGACGGCGAGATCATGGGCGTACGCCATAAAACGCTGGCAGTGGAAGGCGTGCAATTCCATCCAGAATCTATCCTTACCGAATATGGCCACGAGCTTTTAAACAATTTCTTGAAAGCCAACTAATTTTTTGAAAGCTATCATCAAGTGAATTATTCGCAAATTCTGAATCAGCTTATAAACGGTCAAGACCTAAGCTTTGAAGTCATGCAAGATATAATGCATCGGGTCATGTCAGGCGCACTGACACATGCACAAATTTCTGCCCTGCTGGTCGCTTTGCGCATCAAAGGTGAAACTGTTGATGAAATCGCAGCGGCTGCCAGTGTCATGCGCGAGCTCTCAAGCAAAGTTAATGTTGAGGAATCAAGGCATCTTATCGACACCTGCGGCACCGGTGGGGACGGCATACAGACTTTCAATGTTTCCACTACCAGCACCTTCGTAGCTGCTGCTGCCGGTGCAAAAGTCGCCAAACATGGCGGGCGCTCGGTATCTTCAGTTTGCGGCAGTGCTGATGTACTCGAATCTTTAGGTGTTAATGTCAGCCAATCTCCTGAACAGGTAGCGACCTGCATCAATAAAATCGGCTTGGGCTTCATGTTTGCGCCCAACCACCACAGTGCAATGAAACACGCAGCACCGGTCCGTAAAGAGCTCGGTGTGCGCACCATGTTCAATCTGCTGGGCCCACTCACGAATCCGGCACACGCAAAAAATCAGCTGTTAGGGGTATTTTCAGCAAATTTAACCGGAAAACTCGCACATGTTCTAAAGCAGTTGGGCAGTGAACATGTCATGGTCGTATGCGGCGCTGATGGTATGGATGAAATCTCTTTCACCGGCAATACTTATGTCGCCGAACTGAAAAACGGCATCGTGCAGGAATATGTAATCAATCCCCAACAATTCGGCATGCCTTTGCATGAATTAAGCAGTATTAAAGTAGCCGATGCCCAGCAATCCAAAACTATGCTGCTGGACGTACTCTCCGGAAAAACCGGTGCAGCGAGAGACATCGTATTACTAAATGCCGGAGCAGCCATCTACGTGGCCGGATTAACGCCGTCGCTACAGGATGGCATCACTACGGCAGCTGATATGCTGGATAATGGCAAAGCCATGCAGAAGCTACGGGAACTGGTGTCACTGACTAACGCATGAGCAATCACTTAAAAAATATCCTTTTAACGCTCTATTTAGCATTAGCACTGGGTGCCTGCGGCAAGTCTGATGCCAATAACTTGCAACTGCTTGAAGCTAGAAGCACTGAAACAGTTACTGAAGTTAGTAATGCCGAAATAGAACAGGCTTTTAAAGCCAAAAAAAGTGATGTTCAGGTTAGCGGGCACGGGGTTGTCATCAAGCTGCTTAAGGATGACAACAAGGGCTCAAGGCATCAGAAGTTTCTGGTACAAATCAATGCACAGCAGACATTGTTATTTGCCCACAACATTGATCTGGCGCCAAGGGTGCCAGTGCAGACAGGCGATGAAATCAGTTTTTACGGTGAATATGTATACAACCCAAAAGGCGGCGTGATGCACTGGACACATCATGCACCGCAGGGTGACCATGAGGCGGGCTGGGTAATGCACAATGGTAACAAATACGAATAAATGAAATATGAGAACTTAAATATGATTGATTCGACGATGAAATTTTTCTGCTCATTGTGACAAAATTTAATTTATAGAAGCAATAATATTCAATAACAGTGAAACCAAATCATGTCAGACATACTGAATAAAATCATCGCAACCAAGGTCGTGGAAGTTGCCACTGCAAAAGCACAGAAACCGCTTGCTGAAGTTCAGGCCGAAGCCGAAGCTGCCGCAGCGCCACGCGACTTTGTCGGCAGCATACGCAGCAAAATTGCCAATAACAAATCAGCCGTGATTGCTGAAATTAAAAAAGCCAGCCCATCCAAAGGTATTATCCGCGAAGACTTCAGGCCGGCGGATATTGCAATAAGCTATGAACAAGGCGGCGCAGCGTGTTTGTCAGTGCTCACTGACATTGAGTATTTTCAGGGTTCACCCGAATATCTGAAGCAGGCACGCGCCGCCTGTAATCTGCCCGTATTACGCAAAGACTTCATGATAGATCCATATCAGGTTTATGAGGCACGCACGATGGGTGCAGACTGCATTCTGCTAATTGCTGCGGCGCTTGATTTATCGACCATGCGTGAACTGGAAAAAATTGCACACGAATTAGGCATGGCGGTACTGGTAGAAGTACATAATGGCGAAGAGCTGGATCTTGCCCTGCAACTGGAAACACCGCTATTAGGTATCAACAACCGTAACCTGCGTACTTTTGAAGTAACGCTGGATACCACGCTGGGTTTACTGTCACGTATCCCCAACAGCAAGATTGTGGTCACTGAGTCCGGAATTTTCACCGTCGAAGACGTGGCGCTGATGCGTAAAAATAACGTACATACTTTTCTGGTCGGTGAAGCGTT
>JBFZCQ010000250.1:0-2540 GCA_041307905.1 Methylotenera sp. | reverse complement strand
GCTCTTCCGATCTTATAAGCAGGTAAAACGCACTTACCATACCAATATAGCTCACTACAGTAAAAAGCTTGCCTGCGAGCATTCCCGCCATCTGCTTATCCTGCAGACTATCAAATAATACATAGGCACTGATGCCGGTCATCCACAAAGCGCCGGCCCATAAAGTAATGATGATTAATGATAGCCTGTAACCCATATTCAATAACCCTGCTTAAATATACAACACATCCAGCACTTCATACTCTTTAATACCACCTGGCGCTGAAATCTCGGCAACATCACCTGCAGACTTGCCTATTAAACCACGTGCAATCGGTGAACTTACAGAAATCTTACCATTTTTAATGTCAGCTTCATCTTCACCCACAATCTGGTAGGTTTTATTGTCACCAGAGTCCAGATCCTCTATATTTACTGTGGCACCAAACACAACACGCCCTTCGGCATTGAGTGTTTTTGGATCAATCACTTGTAAATTTGACAATTTAGCCTCTAGCTCAGCGATGCGGCCTTCAATAAAGCTTTGACGCTCTTTTGCCGCTTCATATTCTGCATTTTCAGACAAGTCGCCCTGAGCGCGTGCTTCAGCAATTGCCTGAATGATATTAGGTCTATCCACGCCACGCAAACGTTGCAACTCTTCTTTAAGTAACTCTGCACCACGAACTGTGACTGGAAATTGACTCAATGCCATATTACTACCTCGTATAAAAAATAAACCACACTCACATGAGCGTGGTTTTCAAAAGTAAAAATTAGTTTTTTGCGAATTAGGCTAAGTTTATTTTAGCTTAGTTGTTTATGCAAGTTCTGTAATGACTCTACCTGAATCTCTTGCATGTGCGCCATACCGATACATGCCGCTTTAGCACCACCCAGCGTTGTATAGTATGTCACTTTATTCTGCAATGCACTGCGACGAATCTCGTATGAATCTGCAACCGCACGCTTATCTTCAGTTACATTCACAATAAAGCTGATATCCCCGTTTTTGATCATATCAACAATATGCGGACGACCTTCAGCCACCTTATTCACCGCCTGTACTTGCAGGCCACTTGCAGTTAACGCTGCTGCTGTGCCTTTGGTAGCAACCAGTTCAAAACCAAGTCGGTCCAGCTGCTGCGCAATTTCAACCACTTTCACGTAATCTTCTTTGCGCACGCTGATAAATGCACGGCCGCCTTCAGGTAATTTGGTTGAAGCACCCAGCTGTGACTTCAGGAATGCTTCGGCAAACGTTCTACCCACACCCATCACTTCACCGGTAGATTTCATCTCTGGGCCAAGAATAGTATCTACACCCGGAAACTTGATGAACGGGAACACTGCTTCTTTTACTGAGTAGAACGGTGGCACAATTTCACGCGTCACATTCTGTGATGCAAGTGACTGGCCAACCATGCAACGTGCTGCAACTTTAGCCAGTTGCAAACCGCAGGCTTTGGAAACAAATGGCACAGTACGTGATGCACGTGGGTTCACTTCGAGCACATAAACGGTCTCACCCTGAATCGCGAATTGCACGTTCATTAAGCCAACTACGCCTAACGCTTTTGCCATCTGCTTGGTCTGCACACGCAATTCATCCTGTAATTTTGCTGACAAACTGTATGGTGGCAATGAACACGCAGAGTCACCTGAGTGTACACCTGCCTGTTCAACGTGTTCCATAATACCGCCGATAATCACATCACCAGTGTGGTCACATAGTGCATCCACGTCTACTTCTAATGCGTCATTCAGGAATCGATCCAGCAATACCGGTGATTCATTTGAAACTTTAACCGCTTCACGCATATAGCGTTCGAGCTGGCTTTGCTCCTGCACGATTTCCATCGCGCGGCCACCCAAAACGTAAGAAGGACGTACCACTAACGGATAGCCGATTTCACCTGCCAGGCGTAAGGCCTCCTGCTCAGTACGTGCAGTTCGGTTAGGTGGCTGTTTCAGACCTAATTCATGCAGCATCTTCTGGAAGCGTTCACGGTCTTCTGCCATGTCAATCGCATCCGGTGTGGTTCCGATAATAGGCACACCGGCTTTTTCCAGCTCACGCGCCAGTTTCAATGGTGTTTGACCGCCGTATTGCACAATCACGCCTACCGGTTTTTCCAGCGCTACTATTTCCAGCACATCTTCCAATGTCACTGGCTCAAAATACAGGCGATCTGAAGTGTCGTAATCGGTAGAAACCGTTTCAGGGTTACAGTTAACTATAATGGTTTCATAGCCGTCTTCACGCATTGCAAAAGCCGCATGCACACAGCAATAGTCAAACTCAATACCTTGGCCAATACGGTTTGGACCACCGCCCAGCACCATGATTTTTTTGTTGTTGGTTGGCTGCGCTTCACACTCTTCTTCATACGTTGAGTACATGTAGGCCGTGTTGGTTGAGAACTCTGCAGCACAGGTATCTACACGTTTGTACACGGGACGCACGTTCAAAGCCTGACGGTAAGCACGCACTGCATGCTGGTCAGTATTCATCAGTTTAGCCAGCCTACGGTCAGAGAAGCCACGGCGTTTTAACTGCA